>CAVDHG010000001.1:0-27092 GCA_963608725.1 Agathobacter rectalis
GCTCCGCGTGCCCGGAAGGGCTAGGCGGAGCGTTCGCCGGAGAGGGGGAGGTGGAGGGTAAAGGTGGTGCCCTCGCCGGGAGTGGAGGCGACGGTTACCGAGCCATGGTGGAGGAGGGCGGTGTGTTTGACAATCGCCAGCCCCAGCCCCGTCCCGCCATTCTCCCGGGAACGATCCTTGTGGACGCGGTAGAAGCGCTCGAAGAGGCGGGGGAGGTGCTCGGGAGCAATCCCGCACCCGGCGTCGCGCACGGCAATCTGGACGTCCTGCCCCTGCACGGCGCAGGAGAGCTCCACGTAGGGGGAGGAGGCGTGGCGCAAGGCGTTGGAGATGAGGTTGACGAGGGCTTGCTCTAAGAGGCGGGGGTCGCCATAGAGCGTAACGGAATCATCGGGGCAGAGGTGGAGGCGAAGCTCCACACCGCGCCGGTCGGCTTCATCCTGGCAGAGGGCGACGGCTCCCTGCAGGAGGGCGTTGAGGTGGAGGGAGGTAAAGGCGGACTCCGGGGTGCCCTGGCGTCGCTCAATGGCAGCAAGCGAGAGGATGTCCTGCACCAGGTCGCCGAGGCGCCGGGACTGGCGAGCGAGGATCTCCAAGCACCGCCTGCGGGCAGGCTCCTCAAGCGGAGTCTCCAGGAGGGTCTCTACGGTTGAGAGGATCGCCGTGAGGGGGGTCTTAATCTCGTGGGAGACGTTGGCAACGAAGTCCGAGCGGATCGATTCGAGGCGACGCAGGTCGGTAAGATCGGTCAGCACCAGGAGGAGGCAGAGCGCGCCGTTGCGCTCCATCCGGACGGCGTGCGCCAAGAGCGAACGCTCACCGGTGCCCTCCTGCAGGGGAATCTCGCGGGCATGGATGGTCGGCTCCTTAAAGGCTTCGCGGACGTAGTCCACGAGCGGGGGGCAGGCGGTGCGCTCAATCCTAAAGCCCTTCCAGCGGATGCTCTCGCCGAAGAGGTTGGCGGCGGCGCGGTTGGCGCGGAGAATCTCGCCATCCTGAGAGACGAGGAGGAGGGGCTCGTGCATGGTGTTGAAGAGCGCGTCGAACTCGTTGCGCTCCCGGCGCAGGTCGTCAATCCGGAAGCGAAGCTGTCTGCCCATGATGGCGACGGCTTGGGTCAGCTCGCGCAGGGGGCCGCCCCGGGGGATGGGAATGGGGGTTTGCAGGTGCCCGCGGGCAATCGCCGTGGCGGCGTTTTGCAGGGTGATGAACTGCGGGCGCACGCGTAGGAAGAGGTAAGCGAGGAGGAAGGCGACCAGCCCCGCGCCAATCAGCAGGGCGAAGGCAATCTCCCAGCGCACTTGCGTGAGCACGCGGTTGATAGTGGACATCGGGATGGAGGCGCGGATCACCCAATCGCCCTCACGCACGGCGTGGTAGAGGAGCCATGAGCCCATGGTTACGGAGTAGCGCATGGAGAAGGAGTGGTGAGCCTCAGAGCCGGGAGCGGGGATAAGCGGCTCGGCAGCAAGCACCTCGGGGCGGGAGGCGTGATTGACCAGGGCGGCTTTAGGGGCGTCCGAATCGGCAACGACGTTCCCGGCGGAATCGATGATCGTGATACGCAGGGGGCGACCGCAGAAGTAGGCAATGCGCTTGGAGACGGTCTCGAAATCGCGGTTTTTAAGGTCGTCGCGCAAGAGTCCGGCGAAGAACTGGGTGCGCTCGGCGAGGGCGGCTCGCGCTTCGTCGAGGTAGGACTGCTCAAAGGCGCGGAACTGCACCACCAGCAGGGTAACGGCGAGCACCACCAGAGCCAGTGCCCCGAGAGGGAGCGCGAGGAGGAGAAGGTCGCGTTGTTTCAAGCGGCGCATAGGGGGATCAAGCTCCTTGAGTGGCAGTGCTCCGCATGCGGTAGCCCACGCCACGGACGGTTTCAAGGCGTTCGCCAAAGGTGCCGAGCTTCCGGCGGAGGGAGACGATGGTAACGTCGACAGCGCGGTCGGTAACCGGGTAGTCATCGCCCTTCGTGCGGGAGACGATTTGGCTTCGGGTGTAGACGTGCCCGGGGCGGGCGCAGAGGAGGGCAAGCATGTCGAATTCGCCACAGGTGAGGGCGAGGTCTTTGCCTTCGAGCGTAGCGCGGCGTTGCCCAGGGGTGAGCAGGAGCCCGGCGTAGTGGATGGTCTCCTCGGGCGGTTCCTCGGAGCCACGGCGCAGGAGGGCGCGGATGCGGGCAACGAGGACTTTGTTGCTGAAGGGCTTCGTAACGTAGTCGGCGGCGCCAAGCTCCAAGCCGAGGACAACGTCGCTCTCCTCGCTCTTGGCGGTGAGCATGAGGACGGGGATGGCGGCGAGGGCGGGATCGGCACGCAGGTGGCGGAGGACGTCGGTGCCGTCAAGCCCCGGCAACATCCAGTCGAGGAGGATGAGGTCGGGCTTGACAGACTTGGCGCGCTCTAGGGCTTGGGCACCGTCGGCGGCTTCAGCGGTGGCGTATCCGGCGGCGGAGAGGTTGATCCGGATAAGCTCGCGGATCGCCTCCTCGTCTTCAACAATCAAAATCATCTGGCTCATTCGGTTTCTCCTGCGGGTTCAGGTGGCTGGCGTGGCGCACGATGCGCCCCTCCTCCAAGTACACCACATCTTCGCAGATATTGGTGGCGATGTCGGCAATCCGCTCTAAGGCGCGGGAAATCGCCAGACACCGTAGAGTATAGCCCGCCTGAGGGGGATTTTTCAAGAGCCGTTCGCGGACAAGGCGGACGTTCTGAGCGTGGAGAGCGTCAACCGCATCGTCGGCGCGGATGACGGCGCGGGCGCGATCGGGGCGGTGGCAGACAAAGGCGTCGAGGGCTTCGCGCATCATGTGGGTGGCTTTCGTTGCCATCTCGTCGAAGTTGAAGCGCGCCTCTTCCGGCACCGAGGCGAAGTCCGAGGAGAGCGCGTGGGCAGCAATCCCGGCGGCGAGGTCGGCGGCGCGCTCAAGCTCGCCATTCACCTTCAGGATGGTGACGAGCAGGCGCAAGTCCCCGGCAACGGGTTGGTAGAGCGCCATCAGCTTGAGGCACTCCTCCTCGATGCCGACTTCCGCTTCGTCAATTTGCGTGTCGTGCTCAATGATCTCGCGGGCGGAGGCGCCGTCGCCAGTCGCGATAGCGTGCATGGCACCCAGGAGGGCGGCGTCGGAGGCGGTGGCTAAGTCCAGCAGACGGCGTTTGAGTCCGTCTATTTCATGGGTAAAACGTTCGCGCATGGTCGGTTCCTTTCCTCTCTTATCCGAAGCGTCCGGTGATGTAGTCTTCGGTGCGCTTCTCTTTCGGGGCGGTGAAGATCTGCTTGGTCGGGCCCGTCTCGATGATGCGCCCCTTGTAGAAGAAGGCGGTGCGGTCGCTGATGCGGGCGGCTTGTTGCATGTTGTGGGTAACGATCACGATGGTGAAGCGTTCGCGCAAGCGCAGGAGGAGGTCTTCGATCTTGAGCGTCGCGACCGGGTCGATCGCGCTCGTCGGTTCGTCCATCAGGAGCACCTCCGGCTCGGCGGCGATGGCGCGGGCGATGCAGAGGCGTTGCTGTTGCCCGCCGGAGAGGGCAAGCCCGGACTTCTTCAGTTGATCCTTGACTTCGTCCCACAAGCTCGCGCCGGTGAGTGCCGCCTCCACGCGCTCCTCGAGTTCGCGACGCGTGAGCCGCCAATGGAGGCGCAAGGGGTAGGCAACGTTGTCGAAGACGCTCATCGGGAAGGGCGTGGGCTTCTGGAAGATCATGCCCACCCGGCGGCGCAGGTCGAGGAGGTCGGTGTGAGGGTCGAGGATGTTCTCGCCATCGAGGAGGACTTCGCCCTCGGCGCGTTGCCCGCGGTGCAGGGAGTAGATGCGGTTGTAGGTGCGCAGGTGCGTAGACTTCCCGCACCCCGAGGGACCGATAACCGCCGTGATGCGCTTCTCGGGGATGTCGAGGTTGTTGGAGAAGAGTGCCTGATGCCCGCCTTCATAGTAGAAGGAGAGGTTGCGGGCGCATATCTTTATCTTTGGGGTTTCGCTTGCCATGTTAAGCTTTCCGTTCGTGGAAGAAGAGACGCGTGGTGAGATTCACGGCGAAGACAAGGAGCGTAATCACAAGCGCAGCTCCCCATCCCGCCCGATGCATAGCTTCGAAGGGCGAATTCGTGGCGTATTCCGTGATCAAGACGGGGATGTTCGCCGTCGGCCCCGAGAAGAAGTCCACCGGCCAGCGGTTCGCGAAGAGCGCGGTGAAGAGCAGGGGAGCCGTCTCTCCGGAGGCGCGTGCCACCGCGAGGAGAACCCCCGTTACCAATCCGTTGCGCGCCGAACGGCAGACGATCTGCAGAGTAACGCGTGTTCGGGTTAGCCCGAGAGCCAGCCCGGATTCGCGCAGGGTGTCCGGCACCATGAGGAGCATGTCTTCCGTGGTGCGCATCACCACCGGGAACATCAGGATTGCCAGAGCCACCGAGCCTGCGAACCCCGAGAAGCATCCCATGGGGATCACCAGCACGATGTAGACGAAGAGACCCACGATGACCGAGGGCATTCCCATCATTACGTTGGCGCAGAAACGCAGGGCGTCGGCAAGGCGCGACTTCTTTCCGAATTCCGAAAGCCAGATGCCCGCGCAGATTGCAAGAGGCACCGCGAGCACCACCGCGCCAAGCGTGATCAGGAGCGTGCCGAGTAGAGCGTTGGCAATGCCCGCACCGGGAAGCCCGTAAGGCTTAGATGGGTTGGTGAGGAAGTCCCACCCGAGCACGCCCGCGCCCTTCACGACAATCGTCCCCAGCACCCAGAACATCGCCCCGACGGCGATAGCGAGAGCCACGCAAGAGAAGCCTTGCACCAGAGTGTTTTGAACCTTGCGCCAGAAGGGCGACCGGCGCCGCGTGAGCGGTTGTAACGCGCCCATTATGCATTCCCCCGTTTAGAACCCGTCAAGCGCAGGTAGTATTGGGCAACCGCCTGAATACCAAACGCCATCAGGAAGAGTAACAGCCCCAGTGCAAAGAGCGCACTGCGTTGGATGCCGTCAGCCTCGGCGAAGTTGTTCGCGAGCGTGGCAGCGATGGTGGTGCACCCTTCGAGGAGCGACGTCGGCACCTGGATGACGTTCCCCGCGACGAAGAGAACTGCCATCGTCTCGCCCAGCGCACGCCCCAACCCGATAAAGACGCCTCCGATCAGCCCCCGTGCGCCGAACCTTAGCAGGATGTCCCGCGCCGTCTCCCAGCGCGTGCACCCCACGCCAAACGCCGCCTCGCGCAGGATCGGTGGCGTCATGCTCAGCACGTCGCGCATTACCGCGCAGATGTAAGGCAGAATCATCAGCGAGAGGATGAGCCCCGCCGTCAGCACGCCGAAGCCACTCGCCTCGAACCCCAGCCACTCGCACGCCGACTGCATCAGCGGGCAGATCACGAAGAGCCCCCACATCCCGTAGATAATGGAGGGAATCGCTGCGAGCAGATCGACCGCCTGCCCGAGCACGCGAGAGAGCGCGGGCGGGGCATCCACGATGGCGAGAGCCGAGACGAACGCCAAGGGCAACGCGATGAGGAGCGCAAGAGCCGTCGTGGCAAGCGTGCCTGCCATTGCCGGCCAAGCCCCGAAGACTCCGGCAACTGGGTTCCACTCTGACGACCAGAGGAACCCGATGCCGAACTGCCTCCACGCCGGGACGCCTGCCAACGTCAGCTGCACCAGGAAGGCGAGAGCCAACAGCCCGCAGACGGTCGCACAGCAGAGGCAGAGCCGGCGGAAGCAGGCGTCGCTCCAGGCACCTGCTCGCCATGCGCTCCACAGCGTTGCGCTTCTCATTTCAACACGCCCTTGAGCAAACCATCGCGCTCGGCTTGACTGAGCGGCGTGTAGCGGAGGGTTGTCGCGACCGGTGCTCCGTCCGTGAGGCACCAGCGGAAGTACGCGTTCAACGCAGCGCGCTTCTCCGCAGGCGTGTCGTTACGCACAAGGATGTACGTCGTCCCGAGGATGGGCCAATCGCTCTTCTCGGGGTCGACCTTCGCGCCGGACGCGTTGTCCAGTTGCACCACGGAAAGCCCAGCCTCGCGGGCGTAGGTGTACTCCGTGTAGCCGATAGCTCCGCGAATCTTCGCGACACTGTTGCAGACCCCAGGGTTCTTCTGCCCGCCAAGCCCGCAGGGCCACTTGACGCTGGCTCCCGCGCCAACCTGTTCCTTCCACTTCGGCGAGACCGCGCTCAACCACCGTGTGAAGATGGCAGACGTGCCGGAGCTGTCGGCGCGATGCACCACGGTAACGGACAAGTTCTTCGGCAGTTTCACGCCGGGATTATCTGCTGCGATGCGCGGGTCGTCCCACTGCGTAATCTCGCCGAGGAAGAGGAGGGCAAGCGTCTCGTTCGAGAGGTGGAGCGTGCCCTTCTTGACTTTCGGAAGGTTCACGACCGGCACCACCGGTCCGCGCAGTAAGGGGAACTGCGTCAGCCCCCATGCCTTGCAATCGGCTTCGGAGACAGGGTCATCTGTCCCGGCGAAGTCAACCGTTCCTTCGCGGATCTGGTTACGCCCGGCACCCGACCCGACCGATTGGTAATTCACCGATGCGCCTAATCCTGCTTCCGTGTAGGCATAGGTCCATGCCTGATAGACCGGAGCCGGGAAGCTCGCCCCTGCGCCGTTGAGGGAGAGGCGTTCGGCTTGCGCGTGCAGAGCCAAGGAGGCTACCGCCACGAGCATTGCCACTTTCGTGCGTGTTGCTTTCATTGTTCCTTTTCTTCCTTTCATTTGCCCCTAGTATCTCAACCCACTGTCAAGCCCCTATGAGTCCCACGTGAGTTTTCCGTTAGCCCACCCCCATCCCCGGCTACTGAATAATAAGTAGCGAACGCAGAAAGGACTAGGCACGCGCAACGCACACCCGCGCACCTGCGTTAGTCAATAAAAGAGAAGAAAAGAAGAGCTTCGCGCCGGAGGCGACGCCTACTGCTACTTCTTGATAGCTTCAGGGTGGAGGGCGTACCACCGCTTCTTAAAGAGCTTCCGATTTATTAAAAGGAAGAACCACCGACACAGGAAGAACCCGACCGGCGTCCGTAGGAATTGGTAGCGGTAGACTTGGAGCCTCGCGAATAAGCCCTGCGAGAACCAACCTACCGCCGCGCAGGCATCGCGGAGATCCTCCCACCAATACATCCCCGCGAGCGAAGGCGCCCGTGTCCACGGTGCATCGTTGGCGTAGTGAATGACGCGTGGCGAGGCGCACTCCCGTTTTCCGTAAACGACCGAGAACTCGCCCCACCGCCAATCCAGTAACGCCGTTTGCGGCGGGGGGTAGAAGAGATTAAAGAGATCTTGATCTGGGAAGCGGAGTTTTTCGGCGTGCTTCGCTATAAAGTCTTCCATCCGGCGGATAAAACCTTCCTCGCGCAAGGCGCGAAGGTTCATCATGAGTAGACCCGAGCAGAAGTAATGCTCGGGGACAACGTTTTTCCTAAGCTGAGCAAAGTCTGTCTGACGCTTGCCACCACTGGAATAGGTCATCAATCCCGAGCCGTCCGGCACCGCCCAGAGCATAGTCTGGGGCTTGCGCTGTGCCCATAGCTCCGCAATGTCGCGCCTCCAGAACACGTCGGAGTCGGAGTAAATAACGAAATCCTCTTCCGGCAGAATATCGGGCAGATAACAGCGCACGAAGGGAATCTTCGAAGCACGCCACGCAGGAAGATGCGCAAAGCGCACCAGATCCACCGGATGGAACGCTACACGCAGGTCAAGATGGGGGAAGTGTTCCTTGAGGCGTTCCACCCGCTTACGGTCTTTTGCCGTAAGTCCCGTGTCCAGAATGTGAAAAACCAAGGATTTCCCCTTGGAGCAGGAGACGCATATCCCCCACAGCACGACCAAAAGCCCGCGGATAAACTTGTGATTGCAGACGAATGCCGCGGCTATCCGCTCTTTGGAAAGCGACGCCTGCTCCTGCCTTTCCGGCGGAGACTGGTGCGAATTGGGAGCGGGTGCATCCATGACGCATCTTATGATACCCTCCCTCACCCGTGCCGTCAAGCCTTTTCTCTCCTTTTTCACCTAATCTTCCTCCTTTTTCCGCCTTTTTGCCTCACCCTCCCGCAACCGAGTTTGGGGTGTGTCCGCACCGAGATTGGGTGAAACGCGGTGCGGAGGGAGGGGGATCGCGGTTGCGGGGGGAGTTAGTTGAGGTGCGACACGAAAGGGGAAAAGAACCTAGGGGAAGCCCGCTTGGGCTTCAGGGTTCTTTTTGGTAGGTATGTGAGAGAGGGAAGGCTTCGTTCAACGCGGAGCCTTCGGGTGCGCCATCAATCCGGCGTAACGTAGGCTTTCAGCTGACGGAAGAGGGCGTGTACGGGGGTTTGACCCTGCGCGGATTCCACCTTGCCCCGCTTCTGACGGAAGACCCACCTTAGCATGGCGGAATCGCCAAAGGCGCGTCCCCAGATGTTGTGCCCCGCGCCTTCGTACTCCGTGTACTTGGCACCAACGCCTTCTCGCATGAGCGCGGCGATGAGTCGCCTCGAATAGGCAACCGGCACGGTAGGATCCTGCGAGCCGTGGAACGCCCAAATCGACGTCTTTGCCATCGCCTTAACCGCGCTCTCCGTTGCCGAGCCACCTCCGCAGACTGGCACCGCCGCGGCGAAATACCCTTCCCAACGCGCAATGGCATCCCACGCGCCGTAACCGCCGAGGGAGTAGCCCCCGATGTAGAGTCGCTCCGGATCCGCCGTCCCCTCCGCGACCAGCGCGTCCAGATACTCCTTCACCGTGCGCAAGGCGGGAGCCGGGTAACGCGGAAGCTTCGTCTCCTCCGTAAAGGTCGTAATCCGCACCCAGCCATTCTGGCGCGTACACTGCGGAATCACGTAGAGCGCGGGAGGCAACGAGGAGTCGAGGAGTGCCGACTTGTATAAGCTCTGGAAGGGCGCCAACTGCGCCGAGTTGTCCGCGCCGCACTCGCCACTGCCGTGGAGGAGGACGAGCACCGGCACCGGGCGGTCTTTCGGCTGGTAGTGTCGCCACAGGCGCACGGGCATGGTCTCGCCGAAGCGGTTCGTAATCGCCGAAGCCTCGAACTGTTCTGCCATCGAGAACTGCGCCTGCGCGAGAGTGGCGCAACCGCACAGCAGGAGAAGAAGCAACGCCTTACGCATCACCGCCGCACCTCAATCTTGCCCCACTGCTCCAACTTGGAAGCGATGAAGTCGATGCACTGCGCCTGCGCGTCCTTAGCGGTCGCACGCGTAACCGGAATGACCGGCCCGCACGCAAAGCGCACGGGAATATCCGTGTTGACAGGTCCGAAGTCCTTCGTGTACTTCCCAACGCCCAGAAACGCCGTTTGCCCCGCCACCGGCACCACCGGCACGCCCGCATTCTGCGCCAACTTCACGCCCAGCGTATTGAAGTGGTGGCAGTCGAAGAAGGGCTGACGCGTCCCCTGCGGGTAGAGTAGAACCGACGCCTTGTCCTCCAAGAGGTAACGCTCCCCCTGATCGAGCACCAACTTCAGATCCGCCCGCGGGTCGACGCGCCCAACGGGGATGACCTTACGCGAGGCGAAGGTCTTCCCCACCCACGGCACGTTAAGCAACGAATGCTTTAGGACGATTGCCACCTCCCCATACGCCAGGAGCAACGGCGGGAACGCGAAGGTCTCGTAAAGGCTCATGTGGTTTGACACCACCACCACGGGCCCCACGCCTTCCAACTGCTTAAAGCCCTCGAGAATCACCTCCGTGCCCAGACGCTCCGTCTCCCAGAAGAGGTTGAACCCGCACTCCTGCCACCGCTGATCGTTAAAGGTGCCCCGATGTGCCAGCCACCCGCCACGCCACATCGAGCCGCCCAACGCCCGCAAGTTAAACGCCAGCGACGTCCCCACGCCGTTCTTGCGCCGTTTGCCCAACGCTTCCGGAGGCGTCCGGTACTCCCCCGTCGCCTTAAACTGCTCCATGAAGGTCTCGACCTGTCGCATTGCCTGCTACCTTTCCGGATTCTTCGAACTCTCGTCACGCGCACTCGGCTTCGACCCCGCACCGCGATGCACCGGGAACCTCCCCTGCAACGCCTCCTCTGCCACCGTGCGCGTATCCATGGGGAAATCGCTCTTGAGCATCCACTTGAGGAAGGAACGCCCGTCCTTGTTGTCCGCCGCCAAGTCCTTGAGCTTCATGCCCTTCTTCTTGCCGAAGTTGACGCATACTTCGCCATCGATCCAACGCCACCGCCCGAGGCGATCGACGTTGAGCGGGTCTTGCGGGTTGAACATCTTATCGAGCGCGCCCATATCGCGGGGCAAATCGGGGTAACGCGCAAATTGCCCTTTGAGCACTTCAAGCGTGGCTTCGGCGTCGGCTGCCGCGCCATGCGCCGCCTCCCCGAGATCCTTCCCGCAGTAGAACTTGAGGGCTGCGGTTAGGTCGCGAGGCTCGCGCTTGTGGTAGATCCGCTGGGCATCGAGGAGCCGCCGTCCATCCGGATGAAAGGTCGTAATCCCGCAACGCAGGAACTCTTCGTTGAGGATTTGCGAATCGAAATAACCTGCCGAGAAGCCCGCGAGGTCGCAACCGTCGAAGAAGGCATAGATTTCCGCAGCCTTTTCGGCGAAGGTTGGGCAATGCTCCACTTCGGCATCCGTAATGCCGTGAATGGCGATCGACTCCACGGGGATACGCATCTGCGGATTGAGCAACCACTCGCGATCCTCCCGGGAACCGTCCGGATTCAGGCGGATCGCCGCCAATTCCAGGATGCGGTCGGCACGCGGACTAATCCCCGTCGCTTCAATATCGAAGACAATGAGGGGACACTGCAACGCGATTGGAAACTCACTCCGCTTCATAGCTCTCCATTCTAGCACATCTCCCGCCCCCCAACACCTCTCCGCCCCACCACCCCCCGCAACCGCGTTTGGGGTCTCTCCGCACCGCGATTGACCCGATCGCGGTGCGGACACCGGGGAAACTCGGTTGCGGGGCATTTTCCGGGAGAGACCGGAGCGGTTTTGCATAAGTGCTTGAGTTTTCGTCGGGCGATTCGCGTAGATTTCGCGATAAGGGCTTACCCTTGCTGGGGATGTACCGAAATGTTCAGTACTTGGGGGCGGAGAGGGGTGAATTTTGAACCTAAAAAGGGGGGTGTCCGCACCGCGATCGGGGTGAGTCCGGTTCGCGTTTGGGTGAAACGCGGTGCGGAGAGACCCGAAACTCGGTTGCGGGGGGGTGTGGGGTTAGGAGCCGGCGAAGAAGCGACCGGAGAGGTTGGCAAGGATCCAACAGGTCAGGAGCGCCCCGGTTACGCCGAGAGCCACTGGGGAGGGGTAGGCAAGCAGGCACCAGAGGAGTTGCAGAAGGATCGTATGGCGGATAAGCCCGGCGACAAACGCAGGAAGTCGTTGCTCGGTAAGGAGAAGCGGAATCAGGGCTACGGAGGCAAGGAGGGGAGAAGCGTGGAAGCCGAGACCCAGAGCCCAGAAAAGCGGAATCAGGGCAAGCGTCATCCAAAAGGGCAACCAACGGGTTCCCTTGCGGAGGCGGGCGCGGGGGGAGGCTTCGTTCAGCGCAACGGCAGAGACGAGAATAATATAGGCAGTAAAGAAGAGTGTGGCAAGGAGGAGGGTTGGGGAGAGGGGGATCGTGGCGGAAGACCACGACACGGCAGCTCCGAGCAGGACATTCGCACCTCGACAGCACCCCATGCAAAAAATCCCCACGCCGGGGATGTGTTTGGCGATGGCGTCATAGAGCAGAATCAACCCCGCGAGCAGGAGGGCGAGTTGCCAACCGCGTCCGGCAAGGAGAACGCCCATGACCGCGAGGATGCACGCGATGCGGAAGACGGCAGAGCGCGAGATGCGCCCGGAGGGGATGGGGCGCGAGGGACGCTCCGCGGCGTCGGTGCGGGCGTCAAAGGCGTCGTTCCAGAGGAGTCCGGCACTATATAAGAGGAGGGAAGCTCCAATCCCGCAGAGGGGAACCCAGCCTCGCATTCCGCTCAGGCACCAGCCGACAAGGACGTCGCCGGGGACGGTGAAGAGGTTGGGCAAGCGGAGCAACTCCAACCAACCGCGAAGCCCCAGGCGTTTGGTGCGTGGGGCGCGGGGTTTGTGACGGGTTCGGGGAGTCATGGCATCCGGAGCACGGGGGAGCTAGTGCTTATGCCTGTGCGAGAAGGTGTTGCGGATGCTTTCGATGGCGGCGCGTTGTTGTGCCTTGCGTTGCGCTTCCTTGCGCTTCTCCAGGGCGGATGCGATCGCCGAGCCGATGGCGTAGAGCACGAGCAGAGCCAGCAAGCCACCGCCCGCCCAGATCCACCACGGTTGCGAGGCGTCCTGCTCTTGAGCCTGTTGCGCCTGCGTGCGAATGTGCGCGAGGTCGGCTAGGAGGGGCGAAATGGGGTCATCCTTAATAAACTGCGCGAGGGCTCGCCACTCCGAGGTCTGCGCATAGCTTCGCAACGCCTCCGGAATGCGCTGGGGGGCGAAGTCGGCTTGCGCGGACTCGGCTTGCGCGATGCGGTCGGCGGGATTCTGCAGGGCGCGGATGGAGGCGATGCGTTTGCGGAGGGAGGATTCGTGTTCGGCGCGTTGGGTCGAAGCGGTGATGAAAAGACCGTTGAGGGCGACTTGCACCTCCGGAAGGGCGTCGCAATCGTGGTATTCAGCGAAGAGCGGGAGGAGAGCCGTCATGCCCTTGAGGGGATCGGGGAGGCGTTGCGCCTGAGCGATGGCGTTGCGAAGGGCGGTGCGCTGGGCTTGCTTCTGGGCGGAATTGGCTTTCTTTTCGTCCCGCCACGCCTCCAGCTCGGCGCGAATCTTGGCGACGTGCGACCACTGGACGGACTGCTGACGCGCCTCGGGCAATGCGTCAATCTGGGTCAACGCCTTCTCCGGGTCCTGGATGCCCTGCAGACGCTGGAGATCCGCGCTCATCAGTTGCGTTTGCTCGCGAGCGGAGAGGGAGGGCTTTAGGGTGGAGTTCAGGTGAGAGACGGCTTGCTCGGCAAGTTGCGAAATGCGGGCTTTGAGTTTGTCTTTGTCCGGAACCTTCCCGGTGTCGCGACAGAATTCGCAAGAGGTGCGCCCGCCCTTGCAGTCCGGGCACTTCCCGGAGCCGTTACACGCGGGGCAACGACTCCGCGTTTTGGTCGCATTCTTGAGGGAGAAGTTGCTTGAGCCTTGGAAGGAGGAGGCGTTCTGCTGTTGGACGAGGATGCCACGCCCCCGGCAACGCTTGCACCTGCCCGTGGCGTCGCAGGTGCGACACTTCGATTCCCAGTTGCAGAAGGAGCAGGCGGTCAGGGCGTCGGAGATATTGGCGAGCTTCAGGAGCGCGGGGTCTTTAACGCTCTTGCGCAGGGCGAGGGCTTGGGTGCGGTAATCCTCCAGCTCGCCATCGAGGGCGCACTTGAGGACGCTGAGGGTTTGGCAGAGGGCGGCGAGGGTGGCATCGTCATTCGGCGTCTCCGAGCGGAGGACGCGCCAAGCCACGGCGGAGGTCGGCTCCTTCTGCAAGGTTACGAGCGCGTCATAACGCGAGAGCTCGGCAGAGGGGGGCAACTGCAGTTCGAGGGCTTCCCGGTAGAGGTTCGCGACGCGTTGCTCGTCGTATGCCGCGTGTGCCACGGAGGCACCGCACAGGAGGAGCAGGAGCAAGAGATGTCGGATGAGCTGTGGCATAGAAAGACCCCTTCTTACCAGACGATTTCCCGCGCTTCGAATATGGGGCCGTCCACGCAAACGCGCTTGAGGACATCGGCGCCATTGGAGCGAATCTTCTGCACGCAGGCGAGGCAGGCACCCGTGCCGCAGACCATGTGCTTATCGAGGGAGAGCCAGCCTTTGACGTTGTGGGCAATCGCCCGGTCGCCCACGGCGCGGAGCAACCCATCGGGACCGCACGCGTAAAGCTCGACGTCTCGCGTCGTCTCCAGCGCGGCATCCAGAGGCGCGGTTACGAGTCCTTTCGTGCCCAGCGAGCCATCCTGCGTGGCGATGTGAACCTCCCAGCCCGCCTCCTGAAAGGGCGCGACTTCCAGGATGTCCTGCGTCGTACGCCCGCCAACGAAGAGTGCACCCTTGCGCGGAAGACGGGAGGCGAGGAACCACAGGGGAGCGACGCCGTATCCGCCACCGACGAGGAAGGGCGTACCGGCGGGTTCGAGCGGGAAACCGCGCCCAATGGGGCCCATGATCGGGAGGGTGGTGCCGACGGGAAGCTGCGCCAGGTGCGCGGTGCCCGAGCCGACCACTTTGTAGAGGATGCGGATTTGCCCCTTGGCGGGCGAGGCGTCGTAAATGCTGAATGGGCGGCGCAACCGGGAGGCTTCGAGGGTCGGGATGCGGATGTGGACGAATTGTCCCGGCTCGGCGCGCTCGGCGATCTCGGGGACAGCCAAGGTGAGGACGCGGTAGCTCTCCGAGAGCGGGCGGATGTCGAGAATCGTTGCCTTGCAGTCGAGGATCATAGCTTTTGCTCCTTCGTGTCGGTCTCGCGGGTGGCGGGTTCGGTTGCGGGCTTCTCCGCGGTGGCGGGCAGGACGCGGGATCGCAGAGGCTGAGGCTTGGGTGGCGCACCGCGCAGACGCTTCAGCTCCTGGTTGACCACGGCTGCTGCCGCCATCTTCCCGCGCTTGGTCAGCTCCGTCTTCTGCTTCTCCAGGCGCAGGACAACCTCCTGAATGGCACTCTGCTTGGCAACGTCCAGCTCGCGGTTCACCAGATTGAGGCGTTCGAGGAAGGTCTCCTGGAGTTGACGCAAGCGGGGCGGGTAGTCCACGACATTTTCTGCCGAGAGCGTGTTCGTCTCGGTGAAGCGTGCCACTTCGCGGGAAACTTCCTCCCACGGGTTGAAGTCGCCCGCCCGGCGGAACTCCTCGGTCAGCGCGACCAACGCCGCGCTGTACTGCTGGGGCCAGTCGCCGAGCTTGGCGTTCGCCTCTTGGGTCAACTCTTCAAGCTTGCCACGCAGGACTTCGCTCCCCTTGCGCAGTTGCTCCAAGATGGCGGCGGTCTCCTGTCCGTCGCCGGAGTCTGACGCGCTGGCGTAGAAGGCGGGGGAGACGCCGGCACCGAATGCGTTCCCTCGCGAAGCCAGACGCTCCTCGGCGGAGACAACATCCGGAATCAGGCGCACGCGCTGGATCTCCTGACTGATCACCCCGGCAAGCTCCATCTCTCCGCGTTGGGTATACCCCTTCCGGAGTTCGTCCAGCGCGGCAATGTACCGCTTGGAGGCAAGGACAATCTGCCTCGACATCAGGGCGAGCTGTTCCTCGCGCATCTGCCCCACGCGGTTCTTTAGGGAGAGGAGCCCCTCGGAATCGCCCTCGTGGGCAACGCCGATAGCGTTACTCTCCGCGTACTCTTCGAGAGCCTTCTGCGTGGAGACCACGGCGTCGTAATTCCCCTCCGATTGCGCGGAACGGCGAAGGTTCGTCAAGCCTTGGCTGTACTGGAGGGCAAGCGTGGACTCCTGCGTCTGCAGCCGCGCCTTAAGCTCGGCGAGCGACTTTTCGAAGGTTAAACGCTTCGCCTCGGCATCGGGGGGGAGGGGCGCGGTAGCCATCTCAAGGGGCGAAGTGTCTGCGCTCGCGCTAAAGTAGTCTCCCAACGTTTTCCCGTTGTCCACCCACGCGACGTATGCTGCCATCGCATCATTCACTTTGGGGAGGGAGGCAAGCAGGCGCACGGGAGCATAGAGCGCAGCGGGGAGGGCGTTAAAGGAGCCTCCGCAGAGCTTCGCCACCCACGGCACGGAGAGCACGTAGAGAAGCACTAGCACCGCGATGCAGCACCCCCAGCGCACGCGCCTCAGGTGACGGGCGTGCCTGCGGATTTGCGAGCAGATGTCCCGATACTCGGGCTTGTCGCCGTGCTTGGCTGCCATGCTCTCGGCGAGGTGCTTGGCGGTGAGCCAATCCCGGTTGCGAATGCACTGGCGGATCCGCACGAGGTCGCGGGCGAAGATCTGATCGGGGATTGCCTTCAGCTCATCCTCATAGACGTGCGGATCTTCGTTGAGTTCTCGGAATTCTTCGATGAAGGCTTGGGCGCGCTCGTAGTTCTCCGCCTTCAGCTCGTTGGGAATCAACGTTGCCAAGCGGTTGCGCCGAGCCACCTTGCGCTCGGCATCCTCCACGCGCTCGTGCGCTTGCGCAAGCAATTTACGCCCGGTGGGCCCGGCGGGCTCGAAGCCGTGCAGACGCCCCGCGATGGAGGCTATGCGCTCGAAGTGGCGCGTCTCCCACGCCGATTCAATGAGGCGCGAAATGGAGGCAACGTGTTCGTACATCCGGCAATCTGCACCACAGCTCGGGCAGAACTGCTGACCGATAAACGTCTCCGCGCCACACTCCAGGCAGTGCTCGCTACCGTCCCACCCGCATTCCGCGCAGAACTTCGTGGAAACGGGGTTAACCGCGTCGCACCACTTGCACCGCCAGGTGGTCTTGATGGTGGGCGCGATGGTGCGCCCGTGATTCGCCGCTTCCGTCAGTGCCGAGACGAAGTCTTGCGCCGTGCGGTAGCGTTGTTCGCGGATCGTCTCCAAGCTCCGTTGCAACACCTCGCGCAGAAATGCCGGCACGTCCTGTTCGCGGTAGTAGCGCGGATTGTGCCCGGTGAGCAGGAAGTAGAGGACGGCTCCCAAGGAGTAGACGTCTGTACGCACATCGCTGGTCGAGGCGTCCTGCTCCAGCTCCGGAGCCGAGTACCCCAAGCTAATGAGTTTCTCCCCCGGGACGGTCAGTTCCTCCAGGCGCGTCTGCCCACCGCGGGGGGTAACGCGTGCCAACCCAAAGTCGACGAGCTTCGGTTCGCAGGAGACGTCTAGGAGGATGTTGGCGGGCTTGAGGTCGCGATGGATCACCCCGCAGCTGTGCGCGTAGACAATCGCCTTACCGATCTTCAGGATCATGCTCACCGCCTCATCGGCGGTCATGGGTCCGTGGCGGTTGATAAATTGCTCAAGGGTGAGGTTCTTGGTGGGCGCGACTTCGCTCTCGGGCGACTTGAGGATCTCCGTCGTTTGCGGGGGACCTGCCACATACTCCATTACGATGTAGGGCCCGAGCGCATCTTCGCCCAGCGCATAGATGTGCACGATGTAGGCGTGATTCAACGCCGCAACGGCGCGGGCTTCATGCAGGAAGCGCGTGCGCAAGACGCCGTCAGCCAGGGCGTGCTCGTTCAACCGCTTAATGGCGACATACCGCCCCAACCGCCGGTCGCGAGCCAGGTACACCACGCCCATCCCGCCGTCGCCGATCTTCCCGCAGATGGTGTAGTCGTTCGAGGGGTTACGCGAGGAAGCGTCCGCCCCCGAGGTGCCTTCAACGGGGCGCAACGTCTCCCCCGGTCGCAGGACAACCGTGGCGTCGCTGGGGTCTCTCTCTGGCTCGTGCATAATCGCTCTAAAGTTAGGGCTGACGCTGGAAGGTCGTCGGGTCTTGGGGGACAATGTCGAAGTTCGGCTTCCAATGCGGGGAAGCACTGTAGAACGCCATCGGCGTGTGGTAGGTGATGGCTTCAATCACGGATTCCTCGAAGCCGTCGGCACGCAGGCGGTCAACCACTTTAATGAGCGACAGCGGGTCGCTGATGCCCCAATCCGCCGAGCCGTTGACAATCACGCGTTCATGCCCGTGCAGGCGGATCATGGCACTGACGCGCTCGGGCGAGAGCTTGGAATAGGGGTAGACGGTCATCCCGGCGTAGCACCCGCTCTCCAAGGCGAGGGCAATCGTTTCCTCAACATTATGGTCAATATCGATCCGCTCGGGCGTCAGCCCCTCCGCCTTGATAATCTCCAGGACGCGCCGAATGCCTTTGAGCTTGTTAAAGTGAGGCAGGTGCAGGACAATGGGCATCTTGCGCTCCTCAGCCATGCGCAGTTGCCGGACAAGCGCGTGCTCCTCGTTTTCCGTAATATTATTGAAGCCGATCTCTCCGAGGGCGACGCACCGGGGGTGATCCAGGTACTCGCCCATCCCGTCAATCACTTCGTCGGCTAACGCCCGATTCTCCGCCTCCTTCGGGTTCATCCCGATCGCGCTCCAGTGGTCTACCCCGAAACGCGCCGCCCGGACGTGTTCGAATTCCAGCGAAAGGCGGAAATAGTCAAAAAATGTCCCAGCATACCGCCGATTCTCCCCCTGCCAGAAGGACGGCTCCACGCAGACGCGTATCCCGTGCTTATGCATGAGCTGATACTCGTCGGTCGTCCGGGAAATCATGTGGATATGCGGTTCAATGATAGGCTTCAACGCAAAACCTCCTATAGAAGTAGGCTTAGTCTAACACAAAACGGCAAAACCGCGAAATCTTGAACCACCCCCCGGAGCCAAACTCGCCCTTTTGGGTCAAAAAGCGACGCTTTTTCGCCGTTTTTGTGTCTCGACCTCCAAACCGCCCGCAACCGCGTTCGGGGGAGACGCAACCGCGTTCGGGGGAGACGCGAGGCGGACACGAGGCAAACGCGAGGCGGACTCACCTCGATCGCGGTGCGGACACCCCGGTTTTCCCCTTCTTTACCAAAAAGGTAGGGATTCCTTTTTCCTACCCCCCGCAACCGCGTTTGGGGAGTCTCCGCACCGCGTTTGACCCAAACGCGAACCGGGCAGAGGTCGATCGCGGTGCGGAGACCCCGGAAAAGGGGGGAGTTATGAACAAAAACCCCGCCTTGTGTTCATAACTTTTGAGATTGCTTGAGAAGAGAAAGCGTTATGCTGTTTCCGGAGTAAAAGAGCCGAGTTGGGGGTGGCTTCGTTGCGAAAGGGAGGGGGAAACGGGGGTAAATTGGGGCAAAAAGTGCCCTTTTCTAACGAAAAAGTAACGGAAAAGCGGGTTTTGATTTGCTATACTGTCAAAACTGGGAGGTTTCGCCGATGGATGGCTCCGTTTCGTTCTTTACCGATCTAAGTATCGTAATCGTTGTCGCGACCTTCGTCGGTCTGGTTTTTTCACGCTTTAATCTTCCCCTGACGGTGGGGTACATCCTCGCCGGCGTGCTGGTGGGCCCCACGGTGGGTCCCGCGCTGATCCGGAACAAAGAGAACATCCAGATGCTCTCGGACTTGGGCGTGATGTTCTTGATGTTCTCGATCGGGCTGGGGTTCAGTTTCCGGCGGGTGCGCCAGATGGGCTCGGCGGTGGTCTTCCCGGCGGTCTGGGACGTGGTCTTTATGGTCTTGGGGGGCTTCTGCCTAGGCAAACTCCTCGGTTGGGGGAACTTGGAGTGTTTCCTCCTCGGTTTGATTCTCTGCGACAGCTCCACCTCGATTGCGGCGAAGACGCTCGAGAGCCTGGGTTGGCTCGGGAAGCGTTTTGCGGATTGCACCTTCGCGATTGCGTTGATTGAGGATGTGCTGGCGATTTTGCTTATCGCGGTTTTGGGTGGCATAGGCGGGGGCGAAGCCGGAAGCGGGGACTGGACGCAGACGGCGTTGGTCGTGGGGCGGCAACTGGGCGTCCTGGTGCTCTTCCTCGTGGGCGTGACGGTGTTCGGGATCCTGTTCGTGCCGAAGCTGATGAACCGCATTGCCGCGAAGTTTGGCGATGAGATGGTGCTCATGACCGCGCTGGGAATCTGCTTTGGCGTGTCCTGCTTGGCGCAGAACGGGTTGGGACTTTCGCTCGTGGTGGGCGCGTTCCTTGCCGGAGCGGTTATCGCCGAGTCGAAGGAGCGGCGCAAGATCGAGCAGACGGTGCGCCCGGTAACGAACCTCTTCGCGGCGGTCTTCTTCGTCTCGGTCGGCTTGATGATGGATCCGAAGATTATTTGGGACAACATCGGCGTGGTGGTTTTAATCACCTTCGCGATGATCGCCTTGAAGTGGGTCAATAACGCTTCGGCGTGTCTCCTGGTGGGTGAACGCTCGCGGGATGCCTTCAAGATCGGTATCGGGATGGGGCAGGTGGCAGAGTTCTCGTTCATCATCGCGGGGATCGCGATGTCGCGGGGAATGAGCGAGCGCCCGCTCTACCAGATCGCGGTGGGCGTGGCACTCCTGTGCACGGCAACGAATCCCTACCTCTTGCGGAGCTCGGACAAGCTCTACGATTGGACGGTTCGGCTCTGCGCACCGCTACGCCTCAACGAGATCTTGCAGTGGTATCGGCGGTGGACTGCCGAGCTCTCCACGCACCTTTCGTCGAGCGGGCGGACGAGTGCCGTAGAGATCCGCAAGCAGGCTCTCTTCATCGGCGTGGATCTCTCCATCGTGGCGATCTTCTTCTCCGGCGTCTACTTCCTCTCGCGCCTGACCTTCGTGCAGACGTTCCTGAATCGGCTGAACGCCGAGGGCTGGTTGCCCTTCGGGGACTACGTGCCGTGGGGGAGCATGCTCTGCTGCGTGTGCGCGTTGCTCCTCGCGGTGCCCCCGTTTTACGCGGCGTGGAGGTCTTGGGAGAAGCTTGGAGACATCGTGGCGAACGACGCCTTCTCCTACGTCTCCATTGAGGAAGTGCGCCGGACGATTCGGCTGGTCATGCGCGTGATTGGGTGGTGCGGGATCTTCGTCTATGCCACCGTCCTTTGCGCCATCTTCGCTACGACCCTGTGGGTTACGGTAATCGCTATCGCGCTTATCGCAGTCATCACGCCCTTCTACTCGAAGTACTTTACGAGTCGCCTCGCAAAGTCGCACGAGCTTCTGACGAATGCCTTTGACGTGAACGCCATCCCCGTGGAGCCGCCGGACATCTCCAGTCTCTCCGTCCACACGCGCACGGTGAAGATTACCAGCCACTTCCTGCACGATGGCAAGACGCTCGGCGAGCTAGACTTGCGTCATGTCTCCGGGGCTTCGGTGATCTCGGTGAATGCCAACTTCTTGCCCGGACGCGATACCGCCCTGCATTCCAATGATGTGCTGGTGATTGCTGGCTCGGATGCCGAGCTGGAACGCGCCGAAGCTATTTTAATGAGGCAGAAGGACGCGTAACGTCTTCCCGCACGCGCTTGAGGTCTTCAAGCACCTGAGCCTTCAAGGCATCGACGGAGCTGAACTTCACTTCCGGGCGAATCTGCGCCGAGGTGAAGGAGAGGCGCACCGGGGAATCGTAGAGGTCTTCGGTAATATCTAGGAGGTACGCCTCGAAGAGGGGCGTGCTTTCATTTTTGATGCTGGGCGCAACGCCGAAGTTGACCAGCGCAGGGTGCGAGGAGGTAGGCGTCGTGGCGATTGCCGAGTAGACGCCACGGGCGAGGGGAGCTAAGGGAGCCTCGTCGGGGGAGGCGACGTAGGGGATATTGGCAGTCGGGATTCCCAGAAGCTCGCGGGCGAGTTGACGACCATGGATGACCCGCCCCTCAAAGCTCCACGGGCGCGAGAGCATTGCCGAAACGGCGTCCAGCCTGCCACTTGCCATTGAAGCGCGGATGCGGGTGGAGGAGACGCGTTCGCCCTGCCAGGTGGCGTAGGGGACGACTCGGACGTCGAAGCCCTGCGCCTTGAGGAAGTCCGGCGTGCCTTCCGCGCCCGCGCCGAATCGCCAGTCGTCCCCGCAGAAGATCGTGGTGCCCCGGAGGCGGTTGGCGAAATCCTGCGCGGAGAGATCGGCGAGCGCGTGGTCGAAGGGCACGCAGAGCAAGGTGCCATCGGGCAGGAGCGCGGAGAGCTCGCGGAGGAAGGCTTGCTCCTGCAAGATGCGCCCGGGGACGCGGTTGGGGGCGAGGAGCGCATTGGGGGAATTGGAAAAGGTAAGGATGCAGGGCGTCCGGTGGGTGCTCTCGGCGAAATCGCGCATGGCGCGGATGAGAGCTTGGTGCCCCACGTGCACGCCGTCGAAGGTGCCGACCGCCAAGGCGGAGGAGGCTGGAAGGCGATCAAGCGAGTTCGCGAAGAGGCAAGCCATTAGGCTTTCCCGGAGAGATAGTTCGTGCAGGGGATGACCCGCCGCTCTACTTCCGCCCGGGGCATCTCCAGGAGTTCGGCAAAGGGCGTAGCCGAGGCGATGGAAATCTTGCCGGATTCGACACGGCGCAAGGCACAGAGATGCGCCCCCGTGCCGAGCACGCCACCCAAGTCGTGGGCTAGCGTGCGGATATACGTCCCCTTGGAACAGCGGACAACGAAGTCGGCTTCCGCGCAGGTTTGTGCCGGGCGGAACGCCGTGATCGAGAAGGAGAAGATGTGCACGAGCCTCTCGCTCCGTTCGCACGCCTCCCCGCGGACAGCCATCTTATAGAGCGGTTGCCCGGCGATCTTCACCGCCGAGTACATCGGGGGCACCTGAAAGATGTCGCCAAGGAAATCCTTTTTAATGGCAGAAAGAATCGCCTCTTGCGTGAGCGAGGCAGTGTCGTGTTGCTCCAAGACCTCGCCCAGGCGATCTTGCGTAGTGGTAACCACGCCGAAGCGGATGGTGCCTTCGTAGGTCTTGTTCCCGCCCATGACGCGGTCGGAAATCTTCGTCCCCTTCCCGAGGAGGATGAGGAGGAGACCCGTGGCGTCCGGATCCAGCGTCCCGCCATGCCCCACCTTGGTGAAGCCGAACTTGCGACGCAGGGTTGTAACGATGACGTGCGAAGGCATCCCCGCCGGCTTGTCAACGGGGAGGATGCCATCGGGATCTGGGAAAACCGCGCTCATGGGAAAAGGGGTCGCTTGCTTCGTGTGCGCGAGGTGCCGCTGCGCTTACGCTTGGGGTGGCTCGTCATCTACCGGAGGCGGCAGATGGTTGAGGATGTCCAGCACGCGATCGCCCTTGGAGATGCCGACGTCGAGGCGGAAGCGCAGGTGTGGCGTAAAGCGCAGGGTCAGATTTTGGTTGATGAGCGTCTGGATCTCCTTGGCGTGCTTGGAGAGACGTCGGAGCCACGTGTGATGTTGCTCGGCATCGCGAATCGAGACCCAGACGTCCGCCGTGCGGAGGTTGCGGGCGCAGTCCACCTTCGTTACGGTTATCCCCGCCACGTCGATCTCCGGGTCGGATTGCAAGACGCGGAAAAGGTCGTCGGCAATCTCCCGGAGAAGGAGCGCGTTGATTCTCTCGAGGCGGTTAACAGCCATGGTTCAAGCCTTGTCTGCGCGGGATGCCTTAGAGCGTCTTGGGAAGCTCTTCCATCTCGTAGCACTCGACGATGTCGCCCTCTTGGAAGCCCTCGAAGGAGCCGAAGCCCAAGCCACACTCTTGCGCGGGGGCGATCTCCTTGACGTCGTCCTTAAAGTGCTTCATCGTCACCACTGCGCCGTCGTAGATCTGGGTCTTCCCGCGATAGATGCGGAACTTGCCCTTGAACTTCAGCGAGCCATCGAGCATCTGGCAGCCGGCAATCTTGCCGAGCTTGCTGATGTCGAAGACCTGCCGCACTTCGGCGTGCCCGCGCACGACTTCCTTGTACTCCGGCGCGATGAGGTCGAGCATGCACCGCTTCACGTGCTCAATCAGCTCGTAGATGATGCGGAAGGTGTTTACGCGCACGCCGTTCTGACGCGCCATCGCCTGGACGCCCGGCTCGCAGTTGACGCTGAAGCCGAGCACGGTCGCCCCCTTGGCGCGCTGGATGTCGGCAGAGGTGATAGAGCCAACGCCCGAGTAGAGCACCTTGAGGGAGACCTTGTTGGACTTGATGTCCTTGAGGCATTCAACCACGGCTTCGGCGGTTCCCTGCGCGTCGCCCTTAACGATCACGTCCAGCTCGGCTTTGCCATCGGAGTCGAGGAGCTTCGTCCAGTCTGAGAGAATGGAGGACTGCGCCGCGGAGAGGGATTGCAACTTGTTCGCTTCTGCCGTGCGCTCGGCAAGCTCGCGGGCACGCTTCTCGTTGAGCATGACGCGGAACTCAGAGCCCGCTTCCGGGACGCCGGATAGACCGGTGCACTTAACCGCGATGGAAGGCCCGGCAGACTTAACCTGCTTGCCCCGCTCGTCAATAAGCGTGCGCACCTTGCCGTAGTGCTCGCCACAGAGAACGACGTCGCCAACTTTGAGCGTACCGCCCTGAATGAGGAGCGTCGCCGTGGGCCCTAAGCCCTGCTCGAGCTGCGACTCAATAACCGCGCCGTTCGCACGGCGGTTGGGATTGGCTTGAAGCTCCAAGACGTCCGCCTGGATGAGGATCGTTTCCAGCAGGTCGTCCACGCCTTGCCCGGTTGTGCCCGAGACTTCGCAGCATTCAATGTCGCCACCCCACGTGCTCGGCGTCAGCCCTTCGGCTTGCAACATCTGATAGACGCGCATGGGGTTGGCTTCCGGCTTGTCGCACTTGGTAACCGCCACCAGCATCTGGACTCCGGCGTTGCGGGCGTGCTTGATGGCTTCGCGGGTTTGAGGCATCACGCCGTCATCCGCCGCCACGATGATCACGGCAATATCCGTGATATTCGCTCCGCGTGCACGCATGGATTCGAACGCCGAGTGTCCGGGGGTGTCGACGAACGTGATGAGGCGTTTGTTGCCGGCGTCATCCGTCTGGTCGAGTTGGATCGTATAGGCGGCGATGTGCTGCGTAATGCCACCTGCTTCCCCGGCAGCGACGTGCGCCTTGCGGATGTAGTCCATGAGCGTGGTCTTGCCGTGGTCAACGTGCCCCAAGAAGGTAACCACCGGCGGACGCAGCACCATGTCCTCGGGCTTATCCTCGGGGATATCGTCATCCGCGTCTTCGCTCTTCAACTGTGGCTTACGCTCTGCCGAACGCTTCGAACGCTCCGAAACTTCGGTGGTGAAGCCGTACTTCTCGGCAATCTTCTGGATGAGCCCGGGCTCGAGCGTCTGGTTGATGGTGGCGAGCACCTTCAGCCCCATGAGGTCAACAATCAACTTGTTGGGGAGCACGTCCATCAGCTCGGCAAGCTCCTTAACGGTCATGGGGCCGTTGAGCTGGAGCTTCTTACCCGTGAGAACAACCGCCGGAGGCGTGGCACTGTGCGCCGAGCCGGTCTGCGCGGAAGCACCCGGAGCCTTACGCCCGGAGCGATCGTTACGCCTGCCGTCGTTGCGTTGCGCCGGAGCGTTCCGCCCGTTACCGCGCAGATTGGCATTCCGGTCATTCTTCTTGTTCGGCGTCGTCGGCGAAAGCCCAACGAGTACTGGGCGCGGAGGCTCAGCGTTGACCTTGGGCGCGAGGGTTGACTTCGGGGACGCACTCGGCATCGACGGCGCGGGCGAGACGGGCGCAGGCTTCGCGCTCACCGGGGTCGCCGGGCGCGGAGCCGGAGCCTTCGGAGCCACCTGAGACTTCTCGGGCTTCTCGACTTTCGGTGCCGGCGCGGGGGCAGGCTTCTCTTCGGCGGGCTTCGCTTCGGCAACGGGTGCCACCTGCTCCGGTTTTTCCGCCGGCGCAGGTTCTGCCTTAGCGACTTCGGGTTGAGACTTCGGCTCCGCCTTCGGAGCTTGCGCAACCTTAACCTTCGGCGTGCCCTTGCCCAGGTGCGCCGCTTCGAGTGCCTTTTCCCGGTGGACTTCTACGGCTGCGCGGTTGGTCTTGGCGTCCTGCAAACGCTCCGCATCGCCCTTGGCTTTACGCGCCTTGTGCGAAGCTTCATACTTGTCCAGCAGGGCTTGACGCGCTTCTGCGCTCAGCCCCTTCAGCCAGGAGTCTAGGGAAGAAACGTCCTCCGCATCGAGAGCAGAGAGCGTTGAGGATACCTCCAACGCCAAAGCCTTGGCTTGAGCCAAGACGATTCCGGCGGGAAGTCCGTTCTTTTTGGCGAATTCGGTAACTCTCATGCACTCACTCCTTGGCGTCTACGATGCGCTGGGCGTGTTCGTAAATATCGTTGACGGTCGCCTCGTCCAAGCCGGTCGTCGTCTGGAAATAGGCGGGCTCGGCGTGCAGGACGCCCTCGGGGGAGTGGAACCCGCACTCGAAGAGCTTCTCGGCAACCGCCGTGGTCACCTCGAACTCCCTGGCGAGCTGGTGCACCATCTCGTCGCGCTTGTTCTCGAAGATAAAGGCATCGCTCTCCACCTTCGCGGGCGCGGCGTCTGCGGTAATCGAGATCTTCCACCCGGTCAGCTTCGTTGCCAGGCGAACGTTCTGCCCGCCACGCCCGATCGCGAGCGAGAGCTTGTCTTCGGGCACGGTAACGTAGACTGCGTGATTATCGTCGTCAATCTGGAGCGAGGTCGGCTCTGCCGGCTGAAGTGCCGCCCGGACGAAGAGCTCGGGGTCATCGCTGTACCGCACGATGTCCACCTTTTCGCCATTCAGCTCCCGGACAATGTTGCGCACACGCGCTCCGCGCATCCCCACGCAAGCCCCCATCGGGTCAACCGCAGGGTCGAGCGAGCGCACTGCCACCTTGGAGCGACGCCCCGGGTCGCGAGCCACGCCCAAGATTTCCACCACGCCATCTGCCACTTCCACCACTTCCACGCGGAAGAGGGCTTTCACAAATTCCGGGCACGCACGCGAGAGCGTAACCGCCGGACCCGAGTTCTCGTTCTGCACGCGCAGGACGTACGCCCGCACCACGTCGCCGGTGTTGTACTCTTCGGTCGGGATCCGCTCCTTCGCGGGGAGCAGAGCCTCTGTCTTGCCCAGCTCCACGTAAACATCTTTACGCGCCACCAGCTTGACCGAGCCCGTAACAATGTCGCCCACGCGGTCCTTATATTCATTGAAGACGTTGTTGCGCTCGGCTTCGCGGATTTTCTGCATGATGGTCTGCTTTGCCGTTTGCGCTGCGATGCGCCCCAGCTTCGCCGCCGGGAAGGGCACCTTGACGGTGTCGCCATCGTTCACCTCGGGGTCAAACCGCCTCGCTTGCTCCACGGTCAGAATCCCGAGCCCGTGCTCTTCGTCAGAGACGGCGTAGACGTCCCAAGCGCGGATTTCCAACGTTTTACGGTCGATGCGCACGGTGAAATCCGCCGAGACCCGCGTATTCTTGCGGGCGGCTTGCTCAACCGAACTCTCAATGGCTTGTAAGATCGTCTCGCGATCCACCCCGCGCTCCCGCTCAAGGTAACCGATTACAGCCGCGAATTCAGCATTGATTGCCATCGTGTAGGACTCCTTCCTTCTTCCTCTAATAAAAAAGCGCAGGCTGTCTGCCCACGCTTCTACCCGGAAATAGAAAACACACGCAACATACCAAAGCCTCCCGCCCCTGTCAAGAGAACCGCCCTCGCTCCCTTCCCTCCTCCCCCCTCCGAACCGAGTTTCCCCTCTCTCCG
>CAVDHG010000002.1:0-21758 GCA_963608725.1 Agathobacter rectalis
TCTCCGCACCGCGTTTGGGGTAAACGCGAACCGGGAACGACCCAATCTCGGTTCGGACACCCCCTTTTTAGGTTCAAAAGAGCCCCCTCCCTGACCCTAAGTACTGAATATTTCGGTACATCCTTTTCCCCTGTAAGCCCTTATCCCGAAAACCGGGCGAATCGCCCGACGGAGAATCAAGCACTTATGCAAAACCGCAGAAAAGCGTGTTCATAACTCCCTCTGAACCGAGTTTGGGGTCTGTCCGCACCGCGTTTCCCCCAATCGCGGTGCGGAGACACCTCGATCTCGGTTGCGGGGGTGGTGGGAAAAGGGGGTGAGGTTAGAGGTCGGGGGAGGATTCGAGTTGTTCGAGGGCGGTGGCGGCTTCTTCCCATTCAAGGGACGCCTTGCCGAGGTCGAACTGCAGAGCGCGGAGTCGCTTGCCGGCTTCGGCGAGACCCTGCGCGTCGAGCGAGCCATCGCCCAAGCGTGCCGTTATCTCCGATTGCTCGGCTTCCATCTGCGCAATCTGCGCCTCGGCATCCGCTACGCGTTTCTTCAACCGCTTCACCTCGGGTGCCTTCGCCGCTCGCGCTTGCGCACGTTGACGTCGCAAGTCCTTCGAGGAGAGCTTTTCGGGTTCGCCGGGAGCGGGAGCCTTCGCCGAGGGTTCCTCGCGTCGGGCTTCCTCGGCAGTCTTCTCCACGTAGTAATCATACCCGCCGGGGAAGCGACGAATCCCGCGTCGGGATATTTCTAGGATGTTCTCCGCCGTGCCTCGGACAAACTCGACATCGTGGGAGACGAGCACCACGGTTCCGGCGTAGTCGCGGACGGCTTGTTGCAGGCGGGTGCGCCCGTCGAGGTCGAGGTGGGTGGTGGGTTCGTCGAGGAGGAGGAAGTTGGGCGGATTCAGAAAGAGACGCAGGAAGGCAAGGCGGATCTTCTCTCCACCGGAGAGCACCTTAACGGGTTTGGTGCAATCCTCCGCATCGAAGCCAAAGCCCCCCAAGCGGTTGCGCAGCTCCTTCTCCGGGAGGGAACCGGCGGCAGCCTTCGCCACGCCAAAGACGCTCTCCTCCGGGTTCATCGTTTCGGTCAAATCCTGCGACTGATAACCCGGCGCGACGTGGTAGCCAAAGACGGCTTTCCCGGCGGTTGGCTCCCGCGCTCCGGCAAGGACGCGCAGAAGGGTGGTCTTGCCCATGCCGTTGTAACCGACGATGGCGATCTTATCGCCCCGCATGACGCGCAGGTCGAGGTGTTCGAAGATGGGGTGCGTCGAGCCGGGGTAAGCGTAGGCAGCATCCTCCAAGCGGACAATCTCCGCGCCGGCGTGCGGGGGCGGCGGCAGGCGGAGGCGACCGGCAGTGCGACTCCGCGCCGGGAGGCGAATCTCCTCCATCTTCTCCAACTTTCGGGCGCGGCTCTGCGCCTGAGCAGCCTTGGTCGCCTTGGCGCGGAACCGCTCGACAAAGCGTTCGAGCCTTTCGCGCTCGCGGTCTTGGTTGGCTTTGGCTTGGAGGAGACGCTCGGTGCGAGCCTCGCGTTCGCGGAGATAGAAGTCGAGGTCGCCATTGTAGCGGGTTACGCACCCGCCATCCACCTCGATGATCCGGCGGGTGATGGTGCGCAGGAGGTAGCGATCGTGCGAGATGAGCACGAGGGTGCCCTCAAAGGCGCGGAGAAAACGCTGGAGCCACTCCACGGCGGGGAGGTCGAGGTAGTTGGAAGGCTCGTCGAGGAGGAGGAGCTCGGGTTTGGACGCCAGGACGCGGGAAAGCTCGGCACGCATCCGCCAACCCCCGGAGAAGGCGCGGAAGGGTTTAGAGAAGTCCTCCGTGGCATAGCCCAGCCCGCCCAAGGATTCCTTCACCCGCGCTTCGAGGGCGTAACCGCCCATCTGCTCAAAGCGCGTGTGCGCTTCGCCCAGTTCGCGCAGGAGTCGAGGCTTCTCCTCCGCCGATGCCGAGCCGAGGGCTTCCTCCAAGCGGGCAATGGCGTGCTCGGTTTCTTCAAAGCCCGGAATGCCTTCGAGACAGTATTGCAGGAGGGTTTGGTCGGGGGTTTTCGGCTCAAGGTGCTGGCGCACGAAGCCGATACGCGGGGAGCCTTCGCGCAAGACGTCGCCGGCGTCCGGCGACAAATCGCGCAAGATCAAACGGAAGAGGGTGGATTTACCGGAGCCATTGGGGCCCACGATGCCGATACGCTCTCCGGCGTTGATGCGGAAGGAGGCGTGTTCAAAGAGAGCCTCCGAACCGTAGCGGACGGCGACATCGCGAAACTCAATCATGGCGGGGATTATACCACAGGCACGCGTCCCTTACGGGGCGCAGAGCAGGCGCACCGTCTGCTCCAAGGCGGCGTCGAGGGCTGCGAGGTCGCCTTCGTGCACGCCGGCTTTTTTGCCCCGCGCCACGGTGAAGACCTTGAGGGCGTCTTCCAAGGGCTTGAGGGCTTCGGGGCGTTGCTTCTCGGTGGCGAGATCGCGCAAGAGGCGAATCTTCTCAAAGGTTTCGATGCCGTTACGCAGGGCTTCAAGGCGCAGACTGGAGCGGTTGCCGGGGTAGACGAGGGAGGTGTCGCCACTCGGCCAGGAGGTGTAGTCCTGCGAGAGGAGCGGATTCTCCACCCACGATTGGTAAGCCCAGCGCAGGATGCCGTCGAGTCCGCAATGCGCAGCGAAGGGAAGGAGCCATTCACTTTCGGCGAGGGCGGACGCCATGAAGGTGTTCGGGCGGTCGGGCGAACAGCAGATGTAGAAGGTGGTGGTCTGACCCTGGGCGCGACGCTTCTGCGCGAGGGGGAAGAGTTTCTCGGAAATGCCGTAGGAGTACGAGACGTCGGCGAAGGCGTCGTTGATCGTGCTCGGCTCATTGCACGCCATGACAATCTTCAACTCCGGCGCGTGTCGCTTCACCACGTCGAGCGCGGGGAGGAGGAGTTCGTCGGGGCGTTCGTCCATCGCGATGCGGAGGCGGTCGCCCCACCCCTTCTCGCGGGCGTGAGCTGAGATTGCCTTTAAGTAGGGAGCCCAGAAGGCTTCGTACTCGGCGGTGCCGGGCTTGAGCGTGGGGGAAACAACCTTGCCCTGCGAGGCGTCGAAGTAAGGGAAGGAAAGCGACCACGGGAGCATGGAGTAGCAGTGGATGGAGGCTTGCTTCAAGCCGATCTCGGAATCCATGAAGTCCACCCAGCGGTCGAGGGCAGAGAAGTCGTATGCCCACGTGCCCTCCGCGGTGCGGGTGATGGCGACCATGCTCCGGAAGCGATCGTAGGTTTGCGCGTTCCACGCTTCGTCGATGAGGGTGGCAGTGATCGTCTTTTGACCGAGCGACGCCAGACGCGAGAGGGAGCCACGCAGGAGAGCGAAGTGTTCGGGCGACCACATGGGCACATCGTGCCACCGCGCCACGGCGTCGGGGTGTTGCCAGAAGTCGACGTGGCACTTCCACTGCGCGGGAGGAGGCAAGGCAACGCCCGGCTCCACATTCAGGCGAAGCTGAAGCGCAAGGCGTTTGCCATTGACGCGCACGGCAAGTTCGCCCGAGGCGTTAACCGGGGCGTCCTGCGGGATGTCCACCGAGAGCAAGAGCGGGCGCACCACGCCCTCGAAGGTCTGTTGCTCGGTGCCGTCAAGGATGTCGGCAACAAGCTTGCCCTTCGCCAGCGTGTAGCGCACCACGTCGAGGCGAACCGGCACGGCTTTGCCATCCGGAGCGTGGAGCGTGCAAGGCTCGAAGCTCACCTCTTGGAAGCCGGCGGGCGATTCAATCAGCACCTGCGCGAGCACGCGTTCGCCCCGCCAACCGCGGAGCGTTACCTCCGGCGTGCCGGGCGTTTGGGGCAGAGCACTCGGCACGTCTCGCGAGAACCGCTGGCGGAAGGAGACGGGGATCAGGCGCGGAGCATCCGGAGTAGGCGTCGCCTTTGCCGTGGGCAAGGCGGGCGTCTTCGCGGAGGGAGCCTCGGGTTCATAGGTCGGGTGCCTCGCCGGAAGGGCGAATGAAGTGGCACACAGCGAAAGGAAGGTCGCGCAGAGAAGATCTTTCATAGCGAGCAGTATAGCAAGTGGCTCCCGCGGAAGGGCGTGCTCGGTGCGTCTTGAGGGGAGAGTGCGTTCACTTGTCTCCACTCGGCGCAGGAGAAAAAGAAAGGCGCACGGGGGAAAACCCGTGCGCCACGATTGGAGGCTCTGCCGTGCCGCGCTCCTAGAGGAGGATCATCCAGAAGCGAGCGTTGGAGCGGTTGAGGTAAAGACCGTCGGACTTCTTGCGGATCACGTAGTCGGTGCGCTCCGTGCCGTCGGCATTGAGGACGCGCCCGGTAACGTTGCCCGAGCCGTTCAGCTCACTCCAGCCAAGGATCTTCTTGTCGGAAGCGATGGCACCGGACTCATCGTCCACCACAATGTCCAGGCAGACCTCGTTGTTCTCGGCGTCGACCGTGGTCGGCACGGTTACATTCGCCGCTTCGATGCAGGAGATGTCTGTTCCCCCCTTGGCGTTGGTGCGCACCAGCACCTTGATTTGCGAGCCAGGCTCAAGCGTGAGCTTGCCCGCGATCTGGAGCGTGGTGGGGATGGTTTCCTCGGAGATGGAGCCGGAGGAGAGCGTGCGCTTGCCCCATACCGAAGCCGAGAGGGTCGCGCCGGCAGGAACGTTCACCGTGCGCCCTTCGTCGCCCACCGTGCCACTCCCTGCCAAGGTGCCTCCGGTGGCGGAGACTTCCGCATCGCCCTTCCAAGAGCCGGTTACCTCCACGCGGGCGTTGTCGCCCACCGTGAGGGTGCCGAGGTTGGCATCCGTGGAGGAGCCCGCAAGGACGAAGGGATCGGTAACCGTTGCGTCCGCCACGCCGACGGTGAGACCGGCGCGGATGGTCGCGCCCGAGGTGGTGGTTGCGCCCATGAACCGCCCGGCGAAGGTGCGCGCCGTCAGGTCAAGTCCGGCGGGGAGCGCGACGGTGAGCGTACGCTCCTTTGCCCACGCGCTGTCTCCAGTTGTCGCGATCACCGGCTCAACGCCCACGATGCCCGCCGTGCCCGAGAGCGTGCCGACCGTGAAGGTTGCGCCCGCATCCGTCCGCGAGCCCAGCCAGAGGGCGGTGCTCTCCGAAGCCGAAGAGGAGGAGAGCGTCAGGAGCACGGATTCCGGAAGCACGGCATTGCCAGGGTCGAGCACCAGGTGCCCCTGCGTCGGCTCATAGCGCATCTCGTTCACGTTGATCGCGCTCACGCCATCCGGAACCGAATCGGGCACCAGCAGGCGCGGGGCGGAGGCGGTCTCAGAGCTTGCACCGGCTCCCCACACGAAGATGCCCTGCTTCGCCGAGGCGGAGGTGGCATTGACGCGCAAGGAGACGTTGTTGCCCGCCGTGATGGTGCCGGGGCGGTAAGTCAGGCTGCTCGTTGCCGTGCCGAGGGTGATGGCAGGAGCCACCTCCACCTGGCTGGAAGCCGAGAGGATGGCAGAGCCCTTGCGGATGTCGAGCGCGGACAAGCCGTCGAGCGCGGAGCCGAGGGTGAGGGTGCCGGTGCTCTCAAAGCGCAGGGTGCCGGTGTCGTCGCCCGAGAACTCGCCCTTGAGCACGTAGCTCGAGGTGCCCGAGAACGCCATGACGGCGTTGTTCGCCAGGAAGATCGGCTTGTCGAAGCCCTCCTGCGTGGCGATCGACTTGCTGAGCGCACCGGTAAAGGTGGTGGTGCCACCGAGCAACTGGAGTGCGCCCTTCGTGTCGAAGGCTACGGGGCGTTTGATGGTGAGGTTCGAAGTGCCGGTCTTGAGCAACGTCCCCGAGAGGGTGAGCGTGGGCGACGAGGCGGAGGCAGGAGCCGTGAGCGTGTAGTCGCCGAGGGAGTTATCGCACCGGAGGGCGGAGAGGGTCTGCGCGGGCAGGTTCCACTCCAGCGTGCGGGCGGACTCAGGGATGGTGGCACTCGAGAGCGGATCGGCATCCGGGAGAGCGACGGCGGGAGTGCCCTCGGTCTGCCACGCACTCTTCTCGGTGGCATTGGGCGCAACCCAGAAGCTCGAGTTCCAGTTGTCCGAAGTCGGCGTGGTGTCGTCGCCCGCCCAGGTGTAGGTTCCTGCGCCACCGCCGAAGGCTTCGAGGGTAACGACGTCTCCGCTATCGCGCAGGATCCAACCGGCTTCTGCCAGAGCCGTCGCCTTCGAGCCGCCGAGGCGGAAGGTGCCCGAGCCAGAGCGCGTGCAGTCCGTGAAGTCGAGCAACGTGTAGGACGCCTTGCCCGCCGAGACGACGCTGAAGGCTTCGAGATCCAAGTTGTCGAGGCTCAGCCACACCGTGCCATTGACCGCGACGCCGGCAGAGCCGGAGAAGGCGGTCGTGGCAAGGAGGTTGGAGCTTCCCATGCGGAGGGTGGAGCCACCGACGAAGGTTGCCCCGCCAACGATCGTGTGCGAAGCCCCGGTGAGGTCAAGCGTGCCTCCGCTCTTCACGGTGATCGAGCCACCGTTGAACCCGCTCCTGCCCGCGTTCGCCAAGACGAGCGTGGCTCCGGATTCCACCGACCAATCCGCCGTGGTCGCGCCATTATTGAGGTTGTTCACATCCACGGAGCCACTGCTGGTTACGCAGAGCGTTCCGGCGGAGACGGTGATAGGCACGTTCGAGCTCCAAAGCCCGGTGATGTCCAGTTCGCCCGCGCCCGTCTTGGTGAGGCTCCCGGTCGAGACGTCCGAGGGCGTCTGCCACGAGCCACCCATCTCCAGGGTCGAGCCGGCAGGAACCGAGACTGCGAGTGCGCCATCGAGGTAGGCACTCGACGTGCCGAAGGTTGCCTTCGTGGCATCGGTGGCACCCGTGGCGGGCGTTACCGTAATGCTTCCGCGCACGCGAGCGTTGCCCGTGGTGCGCACCACCGCGCCTCCCGAGCTTTCCGCAGCGGTGAGCGCGATCTTCCAGGGCGACCAACCGAGTGCCCGCTCCACGTTCGCTTCCAGTGCGCCGCCTTGCGCGACGGTGAGCGAACGCGTTGAGCCAGCCGTGCCGGACGTTGCCGCGCCCGAGATGGTCAGCTTGGCTCCGGAGCGGACGTCATAGGAGAGGGAGTTGTCTGCCGAGCCAGAGAGGGTAACGGCGTTCTTGTCTCCCTCGATAGCGAGCGTGCCCGAGCCGGTGAGCGAGCCGGAGAGCTCCTGCGTGAGCGCATCGTAGCCAACGGCGATCTTCTGCGCGTCTTCGCTCGGCGCGAGGGCGTAAGCGAGGGTGGCACCGCTGGAGATTTCGATTCCGGCGGGCACCACGTTGCGCTTGCCGCTTGTGAGCTGGACAAGCAGAGGACGCGTCAAGCGGAGCGTGCCGGAGGCGAGGTGGAGCGTTACCGCCGAGCCGGTGCCCAAGCACTGGAGCGGGACGTTCGCCACCGCCGTGCCCGCGCCCGTCTTCCACATGGCTTCATAGAACTGCACCTCGTTGAGTTGCAGGGAGTCCGGAATCGTCGCGGGGAGCGTGCCGAGGGATTCTTCCAAGGTGAGCGTGCGCCCGGACTCAACGGCGAGGACGAGCGAATCGGTCGCCCACACCTTGCCCGACTCCGTGCGATCGCCCATGTCCACCTTGAGCGCGACGTCCGCCGAGGAGGCACGCACACGCGCCACCGGCGTTACGCCCAGACTCCACGCTTCACGCGGGAAGTTCACGGTGCTCCCCTGATACGTCCACTGCGTTTCCGACCATGCGCCGGAGCGATTCTCCCAAGCGTAGGCACTTGCCGCGGGCTTCAGATAGAGGCAGGTCTTGCCGTCCTCCTCCTCGAAGGCGACCTCGGCATCGAGGGCAACGGCTTCGGGGCTGGTGAGCGTTACGGACGTTGCCCCGACTGCCGTGGCAAAGACGGCGAGCTTACGCGCCGAGGTGAAGGAGTCCGGGAGATTCGTCAGGCGGATCGCCAAGGCACCGGTGAGCGTTGTGGTGCCCTTGACCTCCAGGTACTTCGTATTCGCGAGGTTGAACTCCAGGGACGTGCCCGACTGCATGGTGAGGTTGCCATCAATGAGGATGCGCCCGATCGAATCGGAGGGCTCGCCCGTGAAGCGATTCGGGAAGCCGTCGCGTTGCGGGAAGGAGGAGGGCAGAGGCTCCCAATCGGGGGGCAAGCCAGAGCCGAGCGTGCCACCCGTTTCGATGATCACGCTATACTTATCCTTAATCTCGCCGGCGCCATCGAGGCGGGCACCCGAGGCAACCCGGATCTCGCGATCCTTCGCGCTTGCCCACGTGGGGTTCTCCAACTTCCGCGAGCCGAGGTTGAGGCGGAGCGTGCCTTCGTGCACGGTAATATTGGAAGCGTTCCCCTTGCCTCCGTTATTCGCGTCCGAATCCGTGCAGCTTACGGTGCGCGTCTGGAGCCACACGCCTGCGCCCGTCTTGCGCAGAACCTGCACGTTCCCATTTCCATGGAGCGGAACATCGCTGGCGAAGCACGAACCCGAGGGAACCTCGATATAGCTCCCCTCGCCGTAGCCGAACCCTTCCGGAACGCAATCCGAGCGGATAACGAGGGAGTTAAGATTCGTGTCCGAACCGGCATAGGCTGCCAAGGTACCCTCCTCAATAAGGAGGCGGGAATCCCAGAGGATTAGCCCCTCGCGACTCCATGCGCCCTGCCCAGGCGTCGAGAAGTGGAAGGTGGAGTTTCCGCGGGAGACAAGTCCGCGCACGTGGTGGTGCTGACCGTTTGTGGTCTCGGACTGCACGGTGCCCGAGTCCAGGCGCACGGTAGCTCCGAGCGTATAGGCACTCGAGCCGCGGAAGAGGTTGGTAGCTTCGCGGATAATCACGCGCCCGCCATTGATAGCGGAGAAGGTTCCGTTCGTGAAGGGGCGGTTCTCGCTACTGCCGGAGGGGCGTTTAATCACCAAGGTGCCGTTATCCTCGGCGCGGACGATCTTCCCTTCGGGGAGGGAGGACGTACCATTCGCCAAGAGATACAGGTTGCCACTCTTTACCCGCGTGAGCACCTCCGCGCCGGAGTTCTGAATGTCGCTCCAGTAGAGCGTGAGATTCACGCTCCCGGTGGCGGAGCACCCGAGCGAACCCGAGCCGGAGATGGTCGCGCCCGTATTGCGGGTGTACTCGCCGTCTTTCGTTGGGTCAAGCCAAAGCGTGCCGTCGTCAATCTGGAGCTTGTTCAAGACCTTCCGCGTAAGGGTGAGATCCCCGGAGCCGGTCTTCTGCAACGTGCTCGTGGTAGAAGCTTCGCCCGAACGCGTCGCATCATCGTAGACCCAGTGCCACGCGTTTGTGGTAACTCCGGAATCATTCTCCGGCAGGGCGAGCGTAATGCCCGGAGCGAGGATGACGTTCGGAGCTTGCGTGAAGAGGTCATCCTGCACGGTGAGCACCGTCCCCGAAGAGAGACCCCGGAGATCCATCGCTCCCGCGGAGATGGCTCCGGAGGAACGCGCCAGGCGCATCGTGGTCGAGCCGGTGAAGGCGAGGAAGGGCGTGGAGGCATTCGTATCCAACGTCAGGAGCGACGTGGTGGGGATCTTTGCGCTCCACGGCTCGGAGGTGGTGGCATCGCTCCACTTGAGCGTCTCTTCCCCGGAGAGGGTCGTCCGCTTCCAGCCGGAGGCGTCCGACCACTTGCCGGTGCCAAGCCTCTCCAGCTCCACGCCGTCTTCGCACTGGACAATTTGCAGAGCAGCCAAGCCGACCGCCGCTGCCAGGTCATCCGAATTCTGACCGCCATCGCAGGGGACAATCTGCAAGTCGGCACCCTTCGTTGCCGAAATGCGCAGGTGGAGCAGGTTGCGCCCTGCCACGAAGCCTCCATTCACCAGGCTACCCGTGCCACTCCACGTTTCGCCCGTGCTTGCCGGAGCCGTCCAGCCATTGACGAGCGAGAAGGTGCGCCAATCATCCCACGAGCCGGCTTTGATCCGCACGGCAGGATAGGTTACCGTGCCATCCTCGTCGCCCGCAAGGAGGATATAGAGGTCGTACATCTCAAAGGGAATGCTCTCCACGCGCACTTGCCAGCCGGAGGAGGTGCCCGAAGCCGTCATTCCGCCCTCGGTGCGAATCGCCTCGGGGATCTGCGTGCGACTTCCCTTAATGTGGCTGACCGAGAGCGCGGCATCGCCCGAGCCACGCCGGGAGGTGATCGTAGAGACCGCCTTGCAAGCCAGGTGCACGGCGCAACTCACCGCCTCGCCATCGTCCGACGTCATCCCTGCCACGACTCCCGAGCCTTCGTAGTGGCTGTAGCCATCCGTTACTTGCCCGCCACCGTTGGCAGTGGAGATGTTGTTCCAATACACCCCCGCGAAGGGCACTGCCCCGCCAACCTCTTCAGCGGAGATCCACGCCACGTCTCCCGAGGCGCGGTCGGTGAAGTTGAGGTTGAGCGCCACTTGAGAGGCAGCCTGATAGACCACCGCCGTGGCATCGCGCACCATGCAGGCATAACCCGAGGGCACGTTCGCCTTGAGCTGGGCGGAGGTGGTCGACCCACTGGCAAGGTCAACGGCGAGCGTTGGCACCCACGTAAAGGTGAGCACCTCATCCTCGCCGGGCATGGTTTCCTTCGTAAGGTCATAGGTATAAACCACATTTGCCGAAAGAGGCTTGAGCACCTTATCCCCGCTCGTGGTATCCGTCTCCCAAACGGCGAAGGAGACATTGGAGAAGGAGGCTTCTTGCGTCAGCGTAATGTAGAACGCGGGCGTACTCAACACGGAGCTTCCGGCATAAGCCTCTGGCAGGACGAAACATGCCGTTACCGCCTCATTGTCATCCGGGTCGTAGTTCCGCAGGGTCTTTTCCGTATCGTCCAGGCGATACCACGTTGCATCGCGGAACCACGCCACGTTTACCGTCGTGGGCGGATTCCCCTCGTCCACTTCGAAATTCAGCTCCTTGATGTAGGTTATGTGGCGTTTCAGGTAAAGCCCGTCATCGCCCACTTCCAAGCCATAACCCTTTGCCGTTATAGCAGAATCCAGCGTAAAGGTAACGGTGCCGACGTTCTGCTCGCTCGACCACGCCATCACCTTAACCGGAGCCTCGCCAGCCTCGGGAATTTCATCGTCATCCACGAGAGAAGTGATCGTATACGCCCCTCCGGCAGTGAAGATGGCGCGATCCGCCCGCAGGAGGCGCGAACCCGTGGGGTCGAGAGCCAGCGTTATGTTCTTGGCTAGGAACAACTTAGGCACCCGAAGCCCGGCTTCGATCGTGGTGCCCGCCGCGAGGGTAATCACCGAGTCTTCATGGACAAGGGCGGATGACCCCCCGAGCGTGCCCGCATCGACTTTGACCGGAACGCGAACCGAGATCGAGGCAAACTCGATGCTAAGCCGCCCGTTTCCGGTCTTGAAGATGGTGGTATTTGCGTTCGAAGCACTGGTCGGACTGGTTAAGTTCGCGAGAATACGTAAGTTAGAGCCTTCCCCGACGTCAAACGTAACGCCCGTGTCGGAAGTTGAGCCCAAACCGTTCGACCAGCGCACGAGCCCGGAACCCTCATCGGCTTCGATAAATGCCGTGATTCCTGCCGTAAGAACGCCATTTTCGTCCGTATTTTCGTCCGCAGGGTCGCCGGCATCCCCGATTCCGGCAACCGTAATCGTCGCTCCACGGGCGAGGTACATGCCTCGGACGCCTTCCTGCTGGCTGGTTCCCGCGCCATCCTTTGCACAAAGCGTTGCCCCGGAACCATTTAGCAAGATACTGTAGGGCATATACTGCTGACCGTTCGTGCCTCCACTCGTATAGGCATACTCCATCCGGCAGTCCTTGCCGAGCGTAAGGAGCTGTTCTTGGACGAAGGCGGAGGTTTGCCGTTGCGCCCAACCGCCCAGAATGCCACGGCACCCGCTAAAGCGCACCGTACTGCCGTTCTTTACAATAATCTTCGTGGTCGGCGTGGCTCGCGAGCTGTCGGTGCAGAAGTAGACACTTTCGTCGCCATTCCCTCCGGAATACTCACGCGTCATCGTGAAGTCCAACGTTGAGCCATCCTGAACGATGAGGTTACCCGAGAAGTTCTTGTTCCAGTTCGTTCCGCTGGTGTAGCCGGCGAACTGCACTGTGCCACCACCGGTTACGATGACATTCCCTGCCCCGGCGAGCTGATCCCCGTATGCCACGAGAATCTGCGTTTCACCCGCGTGCGGAGCCAACGTGATGTCGCCCGAGTAGTCAGCCCCGCGCCACACGCCGTGCACGCCGGACGCCGTGGCATCATTATTCGAGCCGAGGAGCGAAGCGGTCTTGCCGTCATTCGAGAGCATCCCCAACAAGCGGAAGGAGTTATACCCGCCACTGACGGTTGCGCCCGCAGGAGACGCGATCCCGATCGGCACGTCGTAGATCTGCCCGCTGCCCATCGCCAACGCCGTGCCCAGAGCCGAGGCGTCGAGGTAAGCCCCCTCTGTACCCTGGAGGAAGGTATAACGATCGGTGCCCGTAACCGCCAAGGAGGCAGGAGCCACCCGCCCCTGCAAGGAGACCTTAACGCTGTTATTGACGGCGTCTACCGTGTTCGCGCCGAAGGTCACACTCGCGCCATTGCGGAAGGTCTTGCTGTCCTTCCAGGGTCCCGCCACGCCATCCTGCCAAATGCCGGAGGCTTGGTCGGTGCCCCACTCTACCGCATCAAACGCAACCTTCGCTTCGCTCGTGAAGGTTACCTTCCCGCCGTCGACGGTTACCTTGCTTCCATCGTAGATCTCGCCATTCAGCAGGAAGGTTACCGCGCTCTGCTCGCCCGCGAAGACGACCGACCCGGCGATGGACGCGGTGTAGGGGAGCGTGACATCCGAAGCCGTGGTTACCGAGCAGGTGGAGCCATCGGCGAAGGTTACCGCTCCGGAGATGGTTTCCGCCCCAAGCTCCCGCACTTCAAAGGTAGTTCCGTCATTGACCGCGACCTGCGCGTTCCCGAGAGCTGCCTCGTTCGCAATCGCCAATGTGCCACTCTCCACCGCGATATGCCCGGAGCCGGAGTTGGTGCCGGAGAGGACAATGGTGGAGACGCCCGCCCGGATCTTGGTGGGTTCACTCTCCGAACCCGAGAAGGTGAGAGGCAAGGTGAAGGTGCTCGTGGGCATCGCCGTCGACAAGCACCCGCCATTGAACACCACGCTCAGCGTTCCGGAGCCTCCGCGCCCAAGCGTCGCCGTGGTCGCCTCCAGCGTGCCCTCTTCCGTGAAGGAGAGCGAGAGCGTGTCGCTGGCATTCACGGGGATAAACCCGCCGACGCCAAGAGCCAAGACCGCATCCCCGGAGATCGACATATCCGCCGTGCACCCCGCCTTATACACCCGGAGTGCGGAGAGTTCCATCCGCCCGCCTGTGAGGGTAAGGATGGCGGTGCTCGCAGAAGAGGCGTTATTAAAGAGCAGGAAGCCGTAGTTGGCGTCAGCAGAGCTTGTGCAGGAGAGCGTACCGCCCGTCTGGGTATAACTCCAGGTGTCCGCCGTGGTTTGCAGGTGATACTTGCCGACATAGTTAATCGTGTCGCCCGCCTCAACGAGGATATTGTAGCTGGAATTATCCGTAGTCTGCGCGTTCGTGCCATCCCGGAAGGCAAAGGTCAGCTTCGGATAGGAGAGCATACTCGTCTGCACCACGGTGTAATCGCGCCGAAGGGTGCCCAGCGACTCGGTATTAATCGAGAGGATCGGGGAGGAGACGTCGTCGAAGTTCGTCGTGATTCCGCTATTCTCGCCGAGAGCCAACGTTGCCCCGCTACTGATCACGTAGCTCAAGCCATTGTTGTCGAAGATTTGCTCGAAGCGCGAGACCTGCTCGGCAGGGACGAACGTTACCCCCGCGCAGGGGAAATCGGTCGTCAGGTTTGCCATCTGCGCCGCGTTGAGGATGTTGAGTGCCGCGCCGCCATTATCTGCCACGTTGAGCGTCAGCCACCCCGAGCCCCGCACCACCACGCGGTCGGCTTCGAATCCCGCAGGGAGGGTCAGCGTGGCATCCACGTCGCACGTGAGCGTGAGGGCGTTCCCGGAGCCGTTCTCCCACTTGTCGCCCGAGCCCTCAAGCACCAGATCTTCAAGCTTGTAAGTGCCCGACGCCGTGAAGGTGTAGGAGAAGGACTGCGCCTCGGCGATAGCCGTTGCCTCAGGGGCTTCCAAGATCTGAATCGCTGCCAGCCCGGCATTGTACACGCCATAGGAAGAGACCGGGAGCGTGATCTCGGCGGTAGAGTCGGTTAGGACGTCGGTAACGAGTGCATTCTCGCCGAGCACCACGGGCGCATCGGCGTCCGGAGTCTCGGTGGTGCCCCACATGGTATCCCCGGCAACACGCACGCCGGAAGAGGAGGTTTTATGGCTCGTGATGTCCCGGCGCGTGTAGCCCTCGCCATCCATGGCGTAGGTTGAGCCGTTCACCGTAGCAACTGCGTACTGCGCTCCGGAGACTCCGCCAGCAAAGACGAGTGCCACGCGGTAAGCCTCGAAGGGTACATTCAGGATCCGCACGCGCTGGGCGGCGGTATCATCCAGCCAAACCTTGAGCAGTGCCGTCGGCGCGGAGGAGTCCTGCTCGGTCAGCACCGAGGAGGCTTGCAACTGCGTTACTGTGCCGGAGGCGTCCTGTGCCTCGCCCTCCAAGCCACCGCCGAGGTCGGACACTTGGAGGCGCGGAGCATACGCCGTGCCGGAAAGGACGTTCCATGCACCCGCCGGGAGCGCATACGCACCGATCGATGCCGGTGGCGCAACCAGCGGATAGGCGTCTTCCGTGAAGTCCACCGAAACCGTGCGCACGCGCCGATCGCTTTGCACCACGTAGTAGACGCCGTCTGCCGTAACTTCGATCGACTCCGTAAAGCCATCGGGCAGGGTATACGTTGGAGCCGTCTCCGACCCGAACGCCACGGAGAGGCGAACGGTGGAGGGCACCAACGCCACACCGCCACTCACGAGGCAGATGCTCGCCGGCACCCCACGCGCCGCCCCGCGCACGAACTCGGGCATCTTGTCCGCCCACGCGCCGAGGTCGAAGGTAACATCCGTCGAGAAGGTGAAGCCCGTTCCTTGCAGGAGCGTATGCGGAGCACTGCCCCCTGCCACAATCCGGATCGCATTCCCCTTGAAGGCGGCATAAGGCAGGATGACTCCGCCCTCGGGCACGAGCAACCGCGCCCCGGAAGCCTCACCCGAGAAGATATGGTAGGGATAAGCGTCCACCGTGCTCTGGATGAGCGTGTACCCGCTCCCCTCCGCCGTCTCCGTCAGGCTGACGGTGTGCTCCGAGAGCACCTCCGCGCCCTTCAGCTCTGCGTAGAGTCCCTGCCCGGACGTCCCCACCTTCAGGACCGCCGAGTAGTCCGAGACGGCGTTGTTCGTATTATTGGCGAGAGCGAAGCCCTTGATCTTCGCTTCCGCGCCCTCGGCATACGTGCCGAGCACAAGCGGAACCTCCGGAATCACCCGCGACGATTCATCACGATCGGGATCCAGCACCAACGTAAAGACCGCCCGCGAGAGATCCGGCAGAGCCGTGCCACTCGTCAACGCCAAGCACCCGCCATCGCTCAGACGCTCTTCCAGCGGGATGCGCACTTCCACATTGCCCGGCACCCGGAGCACCCCAACCGTCGGGAACGCCCCCTCCAAGCCGAGCGTGCCACCGCTCAGCGTGAGCACGTCCAGCGTCGGCGAGCACTCCGCGAGCGTGAGCGTGCCATTCGTGAGCGCGAGATGGGAGAAGGCGGTGAAGCTCGTCCCCTGGAGCGTGAGCCCGCCCTTCAGAAGCTCGACCTTGCCGGTCCCGACATCTTGGAAGAGATCCATGGTGGTGAGCGTCAGGGTTGCTCCGCTTGAGGAGAAGCGCGGCACGCCCGAGACGCTCGCAAAGAGCGTCGTCACGCTCGAACCCAGCGACACATCCTGCCACGCACCAATCGCGCCGCCATTGAAAACAAGCCGGCTCACCTGCCCGGTATGCGACACCAAGCCCAACTTGCCCACCAAGAGCCGCCCGCCATTCAATACGAGCGAGACGTCTTTCCCCGCACGGTTGATTGCAAGCCCTGCCACGCGCATCTCGGCATCGTCCTCAATCGTAACGGACGTTGTCGTGGCGTCATGAGCAAGCGCAGCCTCTGCCTGCTCGGCAACCAGTTTGCCCCGCTCGCGCAAGGTGATTGACGCCGTGCCCGTCCAGTGCCCAATCAGGAGGCTGTTCTGGTTCGTCCCGGAGTTGTTCGAACCCGTAACGGTGAACGTGGCATCCCCGGCAATCTCCATCTGAGAAGCGCGCCCTCCCCCGCCATCGCTCAAGACAAGGCGGTCAGACGACACCTGCGCATTCCCGCGAAGATAGACCTGCGCCTCGCCTACAGAGAAATTCCCGGAGTTGTTTACGGCTTGCACATCTCCCGAGAAGACGTATGCAGTGGAGGTGCCGCTGTTCGGGACGCTCGAGAACGTTACCGTGCCACCCGAGAACTCCACCAGCCCGCCGGCGGGCGTTACCGCACCGGTGAACCCAGCCGCGAACTCAGTCTCGTACTTCGCCGTGGTGGAGAGGTTCCCCTCATAAGCGTAGTCGTAGCGGACGCGCTTGGGCAGAATCGAGCAGTTCGTGGGGAGCGTCTCCTGCACACCCTCCGCTTCCTTGAGGGCGAGCGTGGCGTCGTTGAAGAAGGCGTAGGTGCCGACCGTGAAGTTCGCGCGGGGCGAAAGTGCCACCGCGTGCCCCTCGCCATACACCCGCAACGTCGCGCACGTTGCCGCCGTAGCCGAGAGCGTGGCATCTGCCTTGAGCACAATCTCGGCAATGTCCGTTGCCGTCGGAGCCGTGGCAGCGACGCCGTTTCCATCCGTCCAGGCAAGGTTCTCCCACGTGGCGTTACCCAAGACCTCTGCGCGGACAACCTTCCCGCGGGAAAGGTCCGGCACATCGCTCCCTTCAGCAGGATAGCACGCCTCCGGAAGCGTGATGGTAACCTGAGCCTGCGTACCCGAGCGCGTCATCACCGCTTGCGCCCCATACTTGAGCGGATCCAACCACACCTTGACGCGGTCGGTATCGTGCGTAGCGTCCAGAAGCGTGATCGTCGTGCCCGCTCGCGGAATCGCGCCGTAGAAGTCATCCGTCAACCACGACCCATCGAAACGCAGGGTCAGGTCGCCCGAGCCGAAGAGCAGGATCTCGTCGGGCTTCAAGTCGGCGTGAGAGACCGTGAGCGTGGCATCGCCCTCCATGGTGAGCACCACCTTCGCGCCCGCCGGAGGCTCCGCCTCGGGAGCCACCGAGCCATCGGCGAGGCTCCACGCCCCGGCTTCGCTCCACGCGCCATCGCCCGAAATCGTGCGCGTATAGACCTCGAAGGTCTCTTCCAATGAGAGCTGAATGCCCGCCGTGAAGCCACGCCCAACGGTCGTCTTCCACCCGAGGTCGGGCGTCGTGTTCGAGGAGTCGCTGATTTCAACCGTGAGCGTACCGTCCTCGCCGACGGTTGCGGGCATCTTAATCGTATTCCCGCCTTCCACGTAGCCATCGGTGTTCGTCTTGCCCCACGCCGTGGTCGGCACCGTAGTCGAGGAGGTCAGCGCACCATCTATATAGGTATAGTAGGTCGTGCCGGACGCATCAAGGATTCGCACGGGGGACGCCTGATAGTTCGTGCTGTGCGAAACGTAGAGCAAGACGGTGTACTTCCCGGCAGGAAGTCCCGTAAAGGCATACCGCATAGGTCCGGGTGCCACGCCCTTCAGCATCGTATCCTCGTATCCCGGACGGTACGACCAGCTCGTCGAACCGTTGGACGTAACCTTCACCGCGCTCCCGGTGAGCGTCCGGTTGTCGCTCCGCTTAAGATTCGAGAGCGTTGTCCCGGAGGAGCTGGGACCAATCTCGTTCCAGAGGGAGCCGATCACCTCGTAGCCCGAAAGCCCGTAGAACTTGGAGGAGTTGCAGCCGTCCCACTTATTGTCCACGGAGATAATCTTGGTGTGGGCAACCGGGCTAACCAAGTAGATGCCGTCATCCCGCGCCTCCGCGGAGAGGGCGGAGAAGGCGCTTCCGCTCGGCGCGTTCGCAAGCGAGACCTCCCCAGTGAAGGAGCCTTCCATCACCTTGACTTCCTCAACGCCTCCGAGCACGCGGGCTGCCACCTGCGCCTGCACATTGGCGAGGTCAAGCGTTACCGCGTTGGACGCCGTGAGGCTCGCCACCCCGGTAGGAAGCGCAACAGGCGTCGAGAGCGAAGAGAGCGTGCACGTGAGCGAAGCTCCCGAGAGGATCGCCTGCCTCGTTGCGAAGCCCTTCTCTGTAATCGCAGCCACGGCTTCTTCCCACGTGGCGTCTCCGCCAAGCTCAACTTCGGCGGTGGTGGTCTCCGGCGCGTTGCCCGTGCCAGGCCACGTGCCGTTTCCGCCCTCAACGTCGCGCCAGTCCGTGGCGGTGGGGTCGAAGAGGTCAGCGGGGAGGACGGCGTCATGCCACCGACGGCGCGCCATCAGCTTACCCGCCGCCTGCTTGAGCAACTTCCCGCGCAGTGCCACGTTATAGACCGCGCAGTCATCCACCGAAGCGGGGCTGGCAGACCAATTCGTCAGAGCCGTGCCATCCCACGAGTAAGAGCCTCCGCCGTACACCGTGCCGATCTGGAATCCTTCCTGCGTCTCCGCGAATTCGCCGGAAGCGGTCGCCACAAGCTCCCCATTCACATAGAGACGGTAAGCGGTAACCGTATGCAATAGCGCGAGGTGCGACCACGTCTGCCCGTTACCCGGCAACGTGGCGCGACACACCTCCGTCAACGTCCCCGAGACGTTCCGCAGGAGAACCAACGTGTTCCCCTCCCCGCGCACCAGGAGGAGCGCACCAGAGACATTCGTCCGCCCGATGGCGAACAAGATGCTATATGCGGGCATCTCTTCAAGGCGCACGTAAAGCCCCGCCGTCCACTCTCCGGAGAGCCCCGCACTGATCCACGGCGTGCCCCCGTGCAACGCCTTCCCGTTGTCCGAATCAACATACGGCGAGCCACCGCTCAGAGCCGTCTTCACTTGCGCGTCATCCGCCGCGGCGCAGTTCTCGTTGTCGAAGGTGTAGTGATAACGAGGCGCGGGCAACGTGCCCTGACTGCCCACAATCGCATCTTCCTTAATCAGGGTAATCCGCCCGCCACTTGCCGACCACGACCCTTCCGGAGCTTCGTTGCCATTAGCGTCGAGCACCGTGAAGCGTGCCCCCGAAGCCGCCCCGAGAATCGTGAAGGTATAGGGGAAGGAGAGCGTGTCCGCAAAGTCGCTACTCAGGCGCACGGTGTAATCGCCCTGCGGGATGAACCCCGCCGGGAAGTACTTCGCGAAGTCCGCCTCCGAGTAGTAGAGCACGGTGCCCCCTGTCGCGAGGGTGAAGTTGCTCACCGTCGCTGCGCTTGCCGTCTCCATTGCCGGGCGAGCGGACTGCGCCGTGCCCGCCGGTGCCATCGTAACGTTCCCGCTCGTCATCTGCGTGAACGCCACCGAAACGGCTCCTGCGCCCTGCGTCGAGAAGGTGCCACCCTTGAGGAGCAGCCGCTCCACCGTCTGCGCGGAAGCCGGGTCATACTCCAGCGTTCCCCCCTCAACCGAGATGCTCGCCGTGAAGCCCGCTAGGGAAGCAAAGACTTGCTTTGCGGCTCCGCGCTTAATCAGCGTCTGCGCCTCCCCCTCTGCCGACGACGCCAGCTCGCCCTTGAACGTCGCCCCGGAGCCAACGCCACCGGTGAGGATAATCTCGGTGGCACTCCCGGCATCGAAGACGCCCTCGCCCTTCAGCCCGGAGATGGTGAGCGACGAGACCGAGTCGCCCACCGCTGCCCGCGCTCCGGACGCCACGTTGACCACCACGCCGTCGAGCGTGTTCCCACTCTCGAAGCGCACTTCCCCGGAGCTTACCCCGAGTTCCCGCTCTCCAAAGTCCACCCCAGAGGCAACCACCTGCCCGGAGCCGACCACTTCCAGTGTGCTCGAACCCGTAATCGTCGTCCCGGCGAGGTAAATACCCTTCCCCGAAGCCGCCTCAACCTGCGAAGGCTTCGTGACCTTGAGTGCGCCGGTATACGCGACGGTATACGCGCCACCGTTATGCACCCGCCCCTGCAACGCCGCCAGGCATCCGCGGTCATTCACGTTATGCCAGAGGTTGATGGTATTGGATTGACTCGTGAGGTTGGGGATCACCATCACGTTGACCCCTTCGGCAATCGTACTGCGCCCGGTGTCGCTATTCCCCCACCCTGCCGTGCTCCCGGTGGTCAGGACGCCATCCACATACGTATAGAAGGTCGAGACGCCATCAGCCACGATCTCACGCGCCGCGAAGGCAACGTTCGCCGTGTCCGTATTCGAGTAGAGGTAGAGGTCATACCCGCGGGAGGCGATCTCCTCGGGGAGATTCAGCGAAACATATTTTACGCCTCTCGCCCCATCATCCAAGTAACCCTTGAGGAAATGCGTTTTGTCCTTTCTATCATCATAGAGCGTCGCACCCGTTGTGCTCAACGCATTGGCTATGGAGGTTGTCGTCGCCCCCGTCGTGCCCATCGCGCTTTCCGAAACAAGGGTCAAAGCGGTATTCGCTTCCGGCACTCCGGAGCTCTGCGTCCAGTACTCGCCCAACATCGGCAGGAGTCCAGCCACCTCCGTCGCACCCACCGCGCCCTGCGACGAGTAGAAGTTCACGGAGAAGACGCTGTCCTCGCGCTCAAAGGCTCCGGCAAGCTTACCACCCGCGAGGGTGATTGCCTGTGCGCAGGCAAGCTCCCCGATGTCGAAAACGCCCCCACTCTGCACCACCACTTCGCCCGTGCCCAGCGTCCCTTCGCCCGCCCAGCGCAACGTGCCCAGCACCGCCGTCCCTCCGGTGTAGGCGTTCTCTGTGCACGTGAGGCTCGCCTCCACGCCCGCGGGAATCACCACCTTGCCAGGCCCGGTAATCTTCCAATCCGTATCCTCGCGCAGCTCCAGGGTGCTCTGCAGGCTCACTGCCACGCCCTGCGTCGCCGTCAGCTTCCCGCCGGCAATCACCAGCGTGCCCGAGCCCTTCACCGTGATCGAGTCGAGCGTCTGGGCGTCCGTGAGGGTGAGCGTGGCGCGGGAGGTTTCCAACGTCAGCTCCACGGCGTCGCTATCGGTCAACTCCGTAAACTTCTTCGTGGTGGTTCCCTTCGAGGAGACAACCTCCAGATCTTCCGCCGAGACGTCCCCGGTGAGCGTCGCCTGCCAGACGGATTCCTCGGCGGTGCTCAGGGTGAAGCTCATCATGGGCGAAGCCGTCGTCAGCTCCGGCAGGTAGAACCCGCCCTCCTCGCTCGCTCCCGTGAAGGCACCCATGCTCCCGGTAATCGCCCGGGACGTGTCGAAGATCTCATCCACCGCCAGGGGCGCGCTGTCCACGAAGTAACCCGTATAGGTCTGCGTGGTGTCCACCGCCGTCCCCTCAGGGAAGGTAAAGACGGTCGACATCACCGTCCCGCTCGCCCCGAGCGGAACATCCTGCGTGTTCCAGCTCACGGCAGCCACGCGTCCCTCGCTATCAACGAGTGCCACGCGCCGAATCTTGTGGTTCGTCGTGGTGTCGGTGCCACGCCAGGCAACGGTCATCGCGTGGAGCTTCACCTCCTCGGGCAACGTAACGGGCACCGCGTCGCCCACGCGTGCTAACCCATCCGCTCCGAGGCAGACCTTGAAGCTCGAGTAGTTCCCGTTCGTAGCTCCCGTGTGGTTTGCCGGGATCGCCTGCCAATACGGCGTCGCCACCTCGGAGGGCGGGACCGCCGC
>CAVDHG010000002.1:22165-26927 GCA_963608725.1 Agathobacter rectalis
AGAAGGTCAGCTTGCCTGTGCCTTTATCCTTTTGCTCAACCCGGATGGAGAAGGTCTTACTATCTGGCGTGCCGGGGTGCCCGAAGGCGAAGCTCAACGCTCCGCGCCAGCCCACGTTCTCGGCTCGAACGTTCATGAAGAAGCTCAGCGTGAAGCCTTGGTGCACACTGCACCCCAGCCCCGACTGATTGCGGAGCTTGAAGCCGTCGGAGTTCGCCGAGATGCCTCCCATGCCCTTGCACACGCGTAGACTGCCATTGCCGAACTTCCCTTCGTCTCCGGCGATGAAGTCAAACGAGGAGGAAGCCGTCGTAACCGGGAAGGCGCGTCCGTTCGCGCCCTTATCGATGGGGGCAATGCGTGTGTAGCTCCCATCGGTCATCGTCTCTTCGAAGTCGAAGCGGTGGAGCATCGTGGTGCCACTGTAGAGCTGGGCGTCCCGGCTCGTTTCCTGCACAATCTGGAGCGCTTGGAACTGCGAGTTGTACGTTCCGCCCGTGGTGGTGAAGGAGATATCCCGCGCCGTCAGCCCGCGGATGACCATCACGCCCATCCCCTCGCGCCCGACGATTCCCGCCTGGTCATACGCGAACCAGTCGCCCTCGCCCTTCGTGAGCTTCCCATCCACATACGTATAGCTCGTCGTCACGCCGTCTGCCACCACCGTAACCGCCGAGCACTTCTTCCCGGTGTACCACGCCTCGTCCTTCCCGAGGTAGAGAATCGCCGTGTACTTCGCATACGGCACCCCCGTCAGTTCCAGCGACACATTCCTCTGCGTGAACGCCACATCGTCCGGGAAGGGCGCGAGCACACGCGGATTCGAGGGCTGGGCATCCCGCCCCAGGGCAACAGGCGCATAACTGTCCGAAGCCTCGTGCGTCAGCTTGAAGGTCGTCCCGCTCAGCACCGAGCCCGAGCGGTTCTTCACCGCCGAGACCGTGCACCCGCTCTCGCTCGCCGACGTCCAGGAGAGCGGATTCCACCCCTTCCCCTCGATCGCGTAGCCATCCAGACCGTAAGCCACATCCTCAGGGAGCGACTCCACCCCAACCGTCGAACTCTTGTTCGTCACCTTGCCCATCACGAAACCGAAGGAGTCCCGTGCACTGTCCAGAGGCTCGTGCGCCTCCTCCTCCAGCTCCACGAACGAGACTGCGCGGAAGAGCGATCGCCAACTCGCCCCCGCCCCCTTGTTGTTCACTTGCGAGACCCGGAAGGTGTAGTTGCCGTTGGCGTCCGCCATCTGGTTCGGGAGCACCATTACGCCGTCGCCCTCTTGGTTGCTCCAGTTTGTCGTCGGCTCACCCCAAAGACCGATGAAGCTCGTGCCGTCGGCATTCACTTCGTCGTCAATAATCGTCAGCTTGCCGTCCTTGTAGGTGTACTTCGTCTGATACGTCTCACTCGTCCGCGTGGTAGACGTCCCGTGCGGAAGCGTCTGGGACACCGTAACGTAGTCATGCCCATCTGCCGTCTTCGCGCCTTGACCAATGTAGAGCACCACCGCGAACTTCTTATACGGCACACCCGAGAAGACAAAGGAGTCCTCATTGTCTTGGTTGTTCTCGCGGAAGAACGCCATCTTGCTCGACCCCGCCGGGAGCAGACAGTAATCGCTCGTTACAATCTCGTCCTTCGACGCCGTGGCATCGTCAACCGTAGCGGACGCCACTTCGCCGTGGGTATTGACCGCGAAGCTCGCGCCGTCAACGGTTGCGCCCGTGTTATCGATGACCGTCGTGTGCGTGAAGGAACTGCCCTTCGTCGCCGACGTCGGCTCCAGGTTATTCCAACCCCACCCGTGCGCCTGGTAGGGAGCAACGCCGTAGAGCGTCGCACCCGAGAGTGCCACGCCCTTACCGTCGCACGCGCCGAGGGCGAAGTTAATGCTCTTGCCTGTGAGCTTCACGCCCGGCATGCGCACGTACGTCGGAATCGGCGCATTCGGATTCACGCGGGAGACAATCTGCACTGCCGCCACACACCCGCGAGCACTCACCGCGTTGCGCTTAAGCGTATCAATCTTGAGCGTCGAGCCGGAGAGGTCTTGAATGCACATCACGTTCGTGCCGATCGCGAGCGTTGTGCGAGATTGGCAGTTGCCCCAAACGTCAACATCGTACCCACCGTCTTTATAGTACTTACCGATCGCGGCGTTCGCCTGCCCCGCAACGGCGTAGTAACGCCGAGAAGTATTGCCATTCAGATAAACATTTCCGTTTTTACTCCACGAGGTGCTGTTCGCAACCATGTAGAGGTACACATCGTACTTCTCGTAGGGGATGCCCGTGAACTCCAGCTCCACCGCCTTCTGATCCCAAGACCAAGAAGCCCCATCGCTCCCTTTTCTGCCATCATCCGCGACGTCTGCCAAAAGCGGATGCTGGTCGGATCCTGTCGTGGTCCCCGCCGCATTGGAGCGAATCGTCAGCGAGATGCCATCTTTGCCGTTGCTGTCGGAGAGCGCAATTGCGGAGTTGACCTTTGAGACCTCGCTCCACTGCTCAGCGCGGTAGGGCACAATGCCGTAACTCTCCCCCGTCGTCAGGCGCGCCGTACCGGAGGTGATGTTGACGTTAATCGCCGCGCCATTCTCTTCCCCTTGCCCTTCCCGGAGCAAGGCAAACCCCGTCTCAACCCCCGCCGCATTCAACATCGTCGTGTAGAGACGCAGTTGGTACAACTTCATCCCGACAACGTTCTTGCCCAGCTCAATGGATTGGAGCTTAGAGCCACCCCACTTCAGACCGGAGCTCGAAACCGCCACCGTCGAAGAGCTGTTGATGTAGGAATAGGTGCCCGAGCTTGCGGAATGCACGAAGGCGACCTTCTGGCGGGGCGTGGCAAGGAAGAACGCCGTCTCGCCAAACTTTGTTGCGCTCATCTCTCCGATATTCTTCTGGAAGAGCTTCCCCTCCGCGCACCCGCCCTTGTACGTGCCTACCCCGGCGCGACAAGCCGTTCCATCCTGTAGGAGGTTCAACCGGGCGAACCATGCCCACTTCTCCGGATCCGTGTCGCTCTTGCTGTCGATACTCGCGTCCGAGAAGTCGGAGATGTCGGCAATAATGGAGAAGTTCGCGGCAGCTGTGCTTACGGCGTCGGGCATGGCGATGGAGATACCGCCCGCGCCCATGACGATCGCGCCGTCCTCGTCAATCGTGGTGCCTTCGCCCAAGACGATGGTGTAGTCGCCACTGGTGAGCGACGTGGCAAATTCGCTCCACACGGCAACGGCTGAATCCGCGCCACGCGCCTCGCGCACGGGGAAGAACGCAACCCCGAGCAACCCGGCAACCGCCAGCAACAGCTTCCCAACCGCGCCGAACCCTGTCGACGCGCCGCCAGTCATCCGCAAGTCTTTTCTCATGGCATTCCTCTTTTTGCCACTCTGCAAGGTCTGCTCTCTTGACTCCATCTGCAAGTCTCTTCTCTATGGCAGTCCTCAAGTCATACTCTTAGTTTATCAAATCCCGCCACCCACGCAACCTCCCCAACCTATAAATTCCTCCACAACCCAAACTCGCCTCACCCCCACCCTCCCCCGCAACCGCCTTCCCCCTCCCTCCGCCCCGCGTTCGTCCCAATCTCGGCGCAGAGACGGGGCAAAGTCGGTTGCGGGGCGAAAGAGGTCGCAACCACGTTCGAGGTAAACGTGAGGCGGACGGAAGGCAAACGCGAACCGACCTCCCCCCAATCCCGGTTCACCCGCCTTTTTCCTTCTCCTCCTTCCAGACACACACAAGCCCCACCCGCACCCAACCTCCCAACCCCTTCTCCCCCTAACCGTTCCCCGCCACTTCCAACTCAAAAACCACACCTCCCCGCCCCAACGTTCAACCTCTTCGCCCATAACAATCCCTTCTTCCTCCTAAATAACCTCTCTCCTTCTTAAAATTCGCCGGGCTCCTCGTCATTTTTGAGCTGTTTCCCTTTCTTTCAACCCCCTTTCGCTCCTTGTCCCCGTGCCACAACTCCCCCTAACCGTCCCCTGTTATCTCCACCCCCGCCACCCACAACCTCCCCTAAAATAACCCCTCCTTCCGTCTAATCAACCCCCTCCTTTCATACTTTTAGACGGGCTCCCTGTACTTTTTGACCCCATTTTCCCGCTTTTTGACCTCCCCCGCACCTCTTTCCGTACTCTCCGACTCCTTCCCACTCACCCCCTTTTCCCGCACTCATAACCCCTCGCACTCTACTTTTAGGCGGGGTCAACGCACTTTTCGCTCCCTTTTCGGCGTGAAATCCGCCCTTTTTGCTCCTTTTTTGTGGATTTTTTCGTGGAGGTGGCGGGGTGGCGGAGCGGGAGTCGGCGGTTTTTGAATTAGAGGTCGCGGGAAACGGTTAGGGGGAACGAGGATGGGGAGGCGTCCGGCGTGTGGGGCTTGTGTGTGTCTGGCAGGAGTTAAGAAAAAAGAGAGGACGAACCGAGTTCGAGAGAGACGCGAGGCGGACGGAGGGACAACGCGAACCGGACTCACCCCAATCCCGGTTCAACCTCCCCTCTTCTCCCCTACCCCGCTCCCCTCCCCGCAACCGCCTTCCCCCTCCCTCCGCACCGCGTTTCCACCAAACGCGAACCGAGAAGACCTCGATCGCGGTGCGGAGGTGGTAACGACTTGAATAAAGAAAGGAGGAAATCGGAGCAACTCCAAAGGCAAAGTCCGGAGTTGTTCGGGGAGGTTAGGGTTTGGAGAGGAAGGTGGTCGGAGCGGGGGGATTTGAACCCTCGACTCTCTGCTCCCAAAGCAGATGC
>CAVDHG010000003.1:0-26857 GCA_963608725.1 Agathobacter rectalis
GTGCGGAGACTCCCCGGTCTCGGTTGCGGGAGTGGGGGGAGGAGGGGCGGACACGCCCCGGAGAAGGGGCATGGGGAGGGCGCGGGGGGCGCAGGGGAGAAGGTGTTGGGGGTTAAGGAGTTAGGAGGAAAAGGGGCGAGGAGATGTCTCACGTTGGGCAAGGGTGAGCTTCGGCGCGGTTCCCTCGTCAAAGCGTACGGGTTGCGGAAGGCTCCGCAGACGTCTCTACCAACCTTAGGGGACACCTACAACAGGAGATGCCATCATGGCAGAAATCGTTACATCAACGGAAGATCAGACGCTCGAAAGCGTCCAGTATCGCGTGGAGCTGAATCCGGCTGCCACTCGTCAGGCAGGTCGCCCCATCTACACCGGGCGCGTTGCCCTCAAAGAAACGTACAGCACGCGAGACGTTGCCGAGCGCATGGTCGCGGAAGGCTGTGCGGTGAAGTCGAGCACCGTGCGCCTCGTGCTCACGGAGTTCGCCGAGCTGGTCGGGAAGCTGACCCGCGAAGGGCGTGCGGTGAATATCGGGGGCGTGGTGCGCTTTGCGCCAGCAGTGCGAGGGACCTTTGCCTCCGAGGACGCAGCGTGGGACGCTTCGAAGAACGCCGTCGTGGTCAACGCCTCGGTTGGGAGCCGGATGCGCGTGGCAGCGGTGAATAGCAACGTCCAGCGCGTAGAGAGCGTGGTTGCGCCCACCCTCACGCGACTCGTGGACGGCGCGAGCATGCAGGAGAACACCATCACCTCCGAAGGCTCCTTCTTCGTGCTGGGCACACGCCTGACGTGGGACGCCACCAAGGAGGATGAGGGCTTCTTTCTCGCCTTCGAAGGGGCTGAGACGCGTTGCACCGCCTTGGAGAGCAAGCAAGACCCCACCTGCGCCACGCTCAAGACCTCGCAAGTCTTCACTTCGGCGGGCGAACCCGTGGAGCTCTTCTTCCGCACGCGTGCCGGCACGTCCACCCTCCGGCAATACGCCTACGGGCAGGACATCGTAACCGCGCTCCCGGCGAACGCCTAAACGCGGAGCGTGGCGTCCGAAACGGATAAGCCTCGCCTCTCGGGAGTTCCGCCCCGCGCCTCGGTGCCCGGTGGACTCCGCCCCAGAAAGGAGGTTGAACGATGGACAATCCGTTTATCACGATTCTCGTGAACGCCCTACGCAGTCTCCTGCAAGCCGTGCTGACGTACTTTGACGCTCGCGGTTAGCAGCAGTAACGCCTCAACCGTCCGGCGGGGATAACACCCCGCCGGGCACAACCCGAAAGGTTTAGATAATCATGATCGCTCGCTTTTCGCCCGAAATCATCTGGGCATTCAATCCGGTTACGTGCCGCGCATGGGAGGTCGCGCCCGGCGGTTGGCTCCTGATTAAGACAGCCCCCATCCCGCGCTCTTGCGGTGCGTTGCGCCTGAGTGTGCGCGTCACTTTGGGGGCGCGAGAAGGCGCAATGAACCGCTTTGCGCTTCGCCCCGAGCAAGTGGACGAGGAAGGGCTCCTCCTCTTCCGCTTCCCGAAGGAGATGAGTGCGCACGCGCTCCTGACTGTGCGCCTCTGCCACAACGCCCTTGCCGGACGCGCCCGAATCCTCCTGTGCCATGCGCGAGCGTGAGCAGGAGCAGGAGAATAAAAAAGCGTCAGCCCCCGGGTTCGGGGGCTGACGCTTTGTTGCAAGGATTGGCGCGATTACTCGACCGTTTCGGAGGCGGTCTTCGCCGAGAGGATGACCTTGAAGAAGGTCGCCTTGCTGGCGGTGCCGTCCTCGCCGGTGAGGGTCGCCTCTTCGCTGGAGAGGGTTACGCTCGGCTGAGGGGTGCCACGGACCTGCACCTCGGAGAGCTTCGTCCAGGTGGCGTCGCTGAGGGACGCCTTGCCGTAGATGGCGTAGGAGGCGGAGGTTACGGCGTTGCTGGCGAAGGCGGAGGTGAGGGTTACCTCGGAGTCGGAGCTGGTGGCGGAGGTAACGTCCCAGCTCAGGGTGACGGAGCCGTCGCCATTATTGGCGATGTTGTTGACCGTCAAGCCGAAGAGGTAGTAGCCCTCATTGAGCAAGCGCACGGCACTTTCCGTGCCGAGGGTCTCGGCGATCTCCTGGACGGCAGAGAGGTCGGTGCCCTCAGGGACGCCGTCGAGGATGGCTGCGCCCGAAGCGTCCACGCCCGAGATGCGCACGCCGTAGAGCTGCGCGCCGTAGGCAGTGAGGCTGACCGTGCCATCGGCTCCGACCACCCAGATATCCTGCTGGGTGTGGTTGCCGGTTGTGCCCTTGAAGGTCTCGCACCAGGCGGAGAAGTCCGTGGTGGGCTGACCGGCGTTGAGCCACTCCCAAGAATCGGCGAGCTTGTCGTTATCGGTGTCCACATCCTGGATGTAGAACTCGACAGCGTAGTCCTTGCCGGTGTTGACAGGGGTGAGCGGCTTGGGATCGAAGTAGAAGCCACCGATGGCGTTCTGACCCTGCGTGGCATAGCCCCACGGCTCCCAAGCGTCGCGCTTGCCGTTGCCGTTGAGGTCGAGGTACGCCATGAGGAAGACGGGGTCGTTCGTCGAGAAGCCACGGATCTCGGCGTCGAAGCGGGTCGACCAGAAGGCGTTGTAGGTCTCGGTGGCGGTCGTCGCCGTTTCGCCCGAGCCGGAGGAGACCGTGCGGGTGCGGGTGGATGCCTTATCCTTCACCATGCGCACGCACCGATTGATGGCGTCGGTCTCACCGGCGTCGGTGTAGGAGCCGGCGGAATCGACGGCGTCATGGACGAGGAAGTCGGAGGTGGCAGCCACGGGGTCGCCATTGAAGGAGCCGGAGCGGTGCGCCTCGATGCGGATCTTGCGTCCGCCGAAGTCCGCGTCCTCGCAGAGCACGCCGTTGTAGCGGATGCGGGCGCGCAGATAGAAGGCCTCCTGCGCGTTGTAGGAGGTGGTGCGGTTGGTGCCGGCGTTCTCCGCCAGGGCGGTGTCGCCCGAGGCGTTGAGCTGGATGCGGAAGCTTCCTTCGAGGGTCTTGGCGGTGCCACAGTAGGGCTTGAGGGTGAGGGTGTAGGTGTACAACCCGTCGCCAAAGAGCGTTCCGCCGTTATTCAATTCGCCGATGCCACGAGGCAACTGGTAGCGGTAGCGGTATTGCTCCACGGAGCCGTTGCCGGGGGCGGTGCCACAGGGGGCGACGCCACGGATCTGCGTGTCCTGGTAGACCAGCTCGTTGATGGCGTTGCCCAAGGCGTCGCCCACCTTCGTGATGGCGAGGGAGAAGGTCGGCACTTGGATATTGCTGAGCCACTCGAAGGTCAGCTCGGTGTTGTAGACCATCGCGCCACCGGTGGGCGAGACGATGCTCGTGCTTGCGTCGTCCAACTTCGAGAAGACGTTGGTCACCTGGGCGATATTGTATTGCGTCCAGAGGGTGGTGTCGTTATCCACCGTCTCGGGCAGGAGGTAGACCTTGTAGGACTTGGCGACCTGGTTGACCGCTTCGGTGCCCGGGAGTCCCTCGGGGTTACTGCCGAAGATCTCGTCTTCCGAGATGTAGGACTTCTTAACGTTGTAGGGCTTGATGTAGTCTATCGAAGGCTTGTCGGTCGTTATTTGCCCGATGGAGATGTTCTCGTAAGGCACGAGAGCGATGCGGTAAGCCATGTCGCTGTTGAAGAGCGAGGGCTGGAGCGGTTGACCGGTGGTGGGGTTGATGATGGACGACGTGTCGCCCGTAACCTCATCGTTCGTGATCGCTTCCGTGGTGAGGATACCGCGGATCTCCTGGAGGTCAACGCGCACTGCACCGGGAGGCGCCAGCTCCGTGAGGGCGACGTGGAGGGGCTGATTGACGAGGTCGAAGCCGACGTCGACGTCATGCGCGTCGGGGATGCCGGCAGGCTCGCCACGGTTCCAGTTGCCATCGCCATTCAAGTCCGCGAAGACGAAGAAGTTGTTCGCGCCCTCGCGCAGGTGCCCGGAGGTGGGCTTGACCAGCGTGAAGGTGTTGGACTTGCCTGCCACGATGCCATACTTATAGGAGGCGGTGCCGGTGAACTCCGTGCGCTTATAGGTGGTGTAGGTGGTGGAGCCATCCTCTTCCGTGGTCGAGATGTAGCCTTCCACGGGCCAGGCGGTCTCGTCCGAGAAGTCGAGCGTATAGAAGCCGGTGCGGTAATTGATGGTTCCGGCAGGGACGCGAACGTTGTAGGTGATTAGGTTCCCCTCGTTGTCGAGGGTGGAGCGTGCCATATCCGTATACAGCTCCGCCACGTCGCCATCGGCATTCGGGTCGCCAACGATGGTGAACTCCGCTGCCGTCTGCTCGGTGGAAGTGGTGCCCTCGGTGGTGGAGGTAACGTTCGAGGTGTAGCGACGGTAGGTCATCGCGAGGGAGCCAGGAATCACGTTACCGAAGTGGAGGTACCCGGAGAAGCTGCCGCGCTTCCAGAAGCCCAGAGGCGTCGTAACCGTGTCCTGCTCGGTGGAGCTACTCGCGTCCGTCGAGAGCGGGAGGATGAAGGTAGCATCCGGCTCCGAGTTGTTGTTCTTGGCGGTGTAGGCGTGAACCACGAGCTGGGCGGATTCCGTGGCGTTCGTGTACACGTTCTGATCGCCGAAGTAGTCGACCGTGAGGCGGAGAGCCGGGGTGGGCATCTCCAGCACCTTCTCGCCAGTCTGGGAGAAGGTATACTCGGCGTTCGGATTCGTGGAGTGCGAGCTGGAACGGAAGCCGGCGCGCATCTCTGCCCAGTTGCTCCAGCCATCGTTGTCGGCGTCGACCTCCGCGTCGTGCTTATCCACGGAGAGGCGTTCGCTGCGGTTGGAGGCTTCCGCGTGATCCTCCATGAAGTCGTTATCCGTGTAGAGGAGCCCGAAGGTGGGCCGTCCGCGACGGAACCAGATGGGGATGTGGAAGTCGGGCACGCCGTTGCCGGCGGTGGAGTACTTGCCGGGGTTGGAGCGGGCGAGGTACTCGGCGTAGTTGGTGAGGTAGTCGCCATCCTGATCGCCGTGGGGTCCATTCACGCCGGTGGCGTCCTCGGGGTCGAGACCGTAGTAGTTCTCCCACCAGTTGGGCATGCGGTCGCCGTCGGAATCCTTAGTCTGACCGATGGCGATATTCTTATCCAACCACGCGCCACCCTTGGAGTACTGCTGGTCGGTCATCTTGCTATCGCCACTATCGTAGTCGAACCACGTGTCGCCCTCGCTCGCGTCGCTCTCGGGCTTGGCGGCAGAGGGATCGGTGGAAGGCGAGTTGTCCCAGCTCTCGAGGACGTACTTGGAGAAGACGTCGCCATAGAGCAGGAGGTCTGCCGAGTAGCGGGTGGTGTATGCCGCGAGCGTGGTGTAGCGCGCCGACTCAAAGGTGGTCGTGCCCAGGTAGCGGTAGGCATAGGGGTTGCCCGAGGTCTTGACGTCGTAGACCTTCGAGGTGGAGACTGCCCAGCCGCCAGCATAGGGCGTCCAGAAGATGGAGTCCTCAGGCTTCAAGTTCTCGACGGCTCCGGAGGGGAGGGTCAGCTTCGGCGAGCCATTGACGGTTGCCTCGGGACGGAAGAGGTAGGCATTCGTGCGCTCGACGTCTGCCACCGGGAGGTGGTCGATCGTGTTGTGCGCGATGGGGACGAACTCCGTGAAGGGCACATCCTCGCCGGGGTTCTCGCAGTACATCGTGCTCCGGAGGTTCTTGCCGGCAGTAAGCGTGTAGTAGGAGGTGAAGAGCTCCTGCACGGTGGGGAGGGCATCCGCCGTGATGCGCGGGTGCCCAGCGGTGCCATCACGGGTCGCGATCAGACCGGTACGGCGGTAGGTGAAGGAGCCGGGGGTGTCGTCACCGCCGATTACCTTCTGCCCAGGGTAGCGTTCCCACGGGGAGTCATCGATCGTCGTGGTGCCCGAGGGGTCGGACGTCCGGCTACCGGCGAGGAGGTCGTTGAAGGTGTAGATGGCGAGGGGCTCGGCGGGGGTGTTGGGCTGGAAGTAGCCCTGACCGCTCCGGCGCGCATTGAAGACGCTCACGCGGAAGGCGAGCAACTCGGCGAGCGTGAAGGTGCGGCTCCGGTTGTCGGCAATCTGCGTGGAGGTGCGGGCACCGTTCCAGATGCGCACTTCGTCGAGGAAGCCTTTGTACCTGCCGGTGTAGGTGTCCTCGATGGTGGACTCGTCGTCCGGGTCGCCGAGTTCAGCGAACCAGCCTGCGTCGTTCGGGCCTGCGCCAAGGATGATGGGAGCCGAGCGGAAGGTGAACCGCTCGATATCATCGAGGGGCGTATTGTGCAGGGAGATCACACCCGTGGCGGGGATGAGCTTGCACGCCTTGGAGGAATTCTCCACGCCGTTGACGTAGAGCGCGAGCTTCTCACCATCGTAGGTTACCGCCAGGTGCGTCCACTCGCCAGCCTTGATGGGCTCGCTGGCAACCACGGTGGGCGAAACCTGAGGCACGGTGGCGGAGGTTTCGAAGGTGGTGCCTGCGCCGGTGAAGTTCGCGCTCGGCAGGTAGCCCGAGCCGGTCGCCGGCTTCTGGAGGGTGAGGCGGAAGTTGTGGCGGAGGTCGCCGGGGGTGGCGGCAGCCTCGTTGAAGCGCCACGGGCGATCCAAGAGGACGACTTCCTGCACCGTTACCGCCGTGGAGGAGCTGTCGGGTGTGTAGGAGTACTCGCGCCAATCGACCTGCTCTTCGTCGGGGTTCACCCAGCACTCCAAGGTGAAGGTCTGCAACGCAGTGGGTGCGAAGAGGGTCGTAACGTGCGACTGCATGGCACCGCTACCGCCGAAGTATGCCACCTGCGAGCGGTCGGGCGTGCGCAGGGTCTGCGGGTCGCCCTTATAGATAGAGGAGGTGGTCAGCTCCGTGGCATCCGAGACGCCATCGCCATCGGTGTCGAAGCCCTCGTTGATCTCGTAGGGGAACATGGAGGCGGTGGCTCCGGGCGTGGAGTCGCCGGAGAAGGCAGTGTAGGGCACGGCGTCGACAACCGCGAGCAAGTTGGCGGTGATGGTAGTTTCGTCCACTGCGCCTGCGTCTTCTCCGTCGCCATCAATGACGACATCGTTGAAGACGTTGGGATTCGTGCGCGAGTAGAAGCGCGTCACGAAGGAGTTGCGGTTGTCGGGGTCGGTCATCCACAGCGGGGAGGGGTCGGTGCCGTAGTGGGCGACGTCCGACTGCGGGTTCACCGCTTCCTCAAAGTTGAGCAAGCCATCGCCATCCGGGTCAGCCTGCGGGAGACCGGCAATCCAGGGATAGGTGAAGTAGTCGTAGCCCGTCAGAGTATTGATGTTCTCAATCGCCGGGTTCGCGAAGGGATTGCTGAGCGAAGGCGTGAGCGCGGTGTAGACCGCGAGCGCACTGCTCTGGCGGATGCTCGAATCGCGGAGGTAGACCGTCTGGATCTTGTCGATGGCGTAGTTGCCACGGTCGGAGGAATCGGGATTATTATAGGAAGTATTGAGAAAGTCCCCCAAGACGGGGTTCAAGCCGTGGAAGACTTCCCAGTAATCATCCATGCCGTCGGCATCCGTATCCGGGACGAGCGGGCTGGTGGTGATGAAGGGATCCTCGGTGAGCGAGCACTGGGGCAACGTGGCACCCAGGAGGGTCGAGCGTTGCAGGGGGACGCCGAGCAGGGCGGTATCGCCATTCATCCGCTCTTCGAAGAGGCGCAGGGGCATATGCATCCCAACGGGCATCAGGAGTCCTTCCGGAGAGACGCCACCGGTGTACCCACGCACGGCGGCGCGATAGCTCTGGCGAATCAGGGGGTTGGTCGCGCCAACCACAGCTTCCTCATATGCCGAGAGCGCAGACTCCAATGCCGTGGTGTAGTCGGTCGTGTCCTCGGTGGTGTAAGTTGCACCCGCGGTGCCGGCTTCCGTGGCGAGGGTGGTCATCCCCTCGTAGGCGGAGTCGGCAGCCGCGGTGGCAATGCCCGCGTAGCCCAAGGAAACGAGCTGGCGCAGGATCTGGTTCTTGCGCGCCTCCCAGAGGGTCTGGGTTTCGCCCTCGATGAGATCCTTCACCACAGGCTGAAGCGCGTCGGAGACTTCGGTCTCCTGGAGAGCCTCGAGGTCGACATCGACGAGTGCGACCAAGGCGCGCACCTGACGCTCCGAGACGGCGCGGTCATTCGTCCCGCGCAGTTGCAGGAGCGGATTACCATCGACGGCTGCGAGGAAGCGTTGATACGCCACGTCGAGCAGGGAGAGGTGACGCTGGAGGCGAACCACGAGGGTATACGCCTTGGTCTCCGCCTCGGAAGTGAGGGCGTCCGGGACCGGGTTCAGCTTGTAGGTGTCGAGCTGGTCTTCGGTGGGGAAGACGGCAGAGGACGACCACAGGCGGTTGAAGGCAAGCGTAATCGCAGGCGCACACTGCTCGGGAATCAAGGCAGCGCGAGTCGTAAGCGCGTAGCGATTCGCCTCTGTCTGCTGTGCCCAGGGCGTGCTGGCGAAGGCTTGGGTCAGCGGGTCGGCAGTGATGGTTTCGTAGAACGCGCCCGTCCCCGTCCGCGAGACGGCGTCATACTCCAGCGAGCGCAGGGGCTCGGGGTTGGCGAGGTCGGTCATCGCGTTATACGCATCGGGGAGCGTCTTCCAGCGGAGCGGGACGCCCTCCGTGCCGTCGAGCACGCCGGGAACATCCTTGAGGATGCGTGCAGCGTCGGGACCAAGGTCGTAGCGGACGTGACGCAGGAAGCCCGTGAGGTATTCCTGATACTGCGGGAGACCGTCGCGGTCATAGTCCACGCTGTAGTCGCTGGCGTCCGTGGGGTCGGGACCCTTCGGGATGCGCGAGGAGGTCGTGGTGGTGGTCGAGGTGGTGGTGGAGTCGTCCGAATCCGAGGAGTCCTCGGACGTGGAGGCGATCACGCCGTAGCGGTATTCCCAGCCGTCCGTCATGCCGTCGCCATCGGTATCGGCACGGGTGGGGCAGCACCCGCCACCTTCCCAATCCGCGATTGAGGGATTGTAGCAATAGGTTGCGTTCCCTTCGTCGCCATCATAGACGCCGTCGAAGTCCGTGTCCGGGTTCAACGGATCGGTGGGGAGAATCTTGTTCGTCCAGAGCGTGTTGTGCGTGTCGCTGCTCAGCGTGGAAGCCCAGTTCCAGAACTCCGCGCAGATGTTGGCACCGAGGCACTGGAACTCCTGGGCGGTGGTGAGGCCATCGTTGTCGTAGTCTATCGCGCCATCCGGCGTCCCATCAAAGACGTAAGGGCGCATACCCACATAGGCTTCCCAACCGTCCGGGACGCCGTCGCCATTCGTATCCGCGTTATTCGGATCCGTGGACATGCTCTTCCAGTTGCCGGCTCCGCGCTTGATGGCGGAGTTGAACTCTTCGCGGCTGACGAAGGGCTGGGTGTTCGCGCCCCAGACCAAGCCGTTAAACTTCTTCGGGGCACGCGTAGAATGCAAGGTGGTCGAGAGCCCCCAGCCGGTGAGCGGGTCGAAGCCGAAGGTGGTGTAGACCTCGAAGTCGCGGATAATCTTATACTCCGGCAACATCTCCAGGAAGAGCGGAGCTTCGTCGCTCCAACTCGTTACGTAGCCCTTCCCGTCGTCCCAGGAGATCGTGGCGTCGGTTGCCGAGACGGTGTTACCCAAGATGAGGTTTGCGGTGTCCTCGGCAACTTCGTTGGCGATCGTCCGGAAGACGCGGCTCTCGTAGTCGAAGTAATAGGCAGACTCCGTCAGGTCGGCGAAGGGAGAAGCACCCGTCGTGTCGACCGCGCCGACCTTGAAGAGGTGGTGGAAGTCGGGATAGGTGCGCACCAAGGCGGAGGCGAAGTAGTCGTTATCCGGGTTCAGCTCGGCATCGTTCGCGTTGTTGTTCGAGACGTTGAGCGGATCCAAGCCGTAGGTAGCTTCCCAGCCGTCGATAATCCAGTCGTTATCCGTGTCGCAGTCAATCGGGTTGGTGCCGTAGGCGATTTCTTCGATGTCGGAGAGACCGTCGTTATCCGTGTCCTTGGAGCCGTTGGCGGTGTAGGGGTCGAACGCCGCCAAGACGTCCGCTGCCGGGATCGGCTCCCAGTAGTTGCCCTTGCCGAGCGTGGCATTGCCCGGGCGGGTGGTCACGCGCCCCGTAACGGGGTCGATCACCGCGAAGGCGTTCGAGCTGGCATCGGGGTCATACGCATTGCGGAACCTGCGCCCGAGGGTGAACTGCTCGGAGGTGCCGAAGTCGGCATCGGTGTTGCTCTTGGTGCGGTTGCGCAGATCCACGGCGGGCCAGAGGGCAGTGTTGATCTGTACGTGCTCGTTGTTCTCATCGGTATAGACCGAAGCCCAAGCGATGCGGGAGGCGTAATACCAGAAGTAGTACTCCACGCCGTTGACGATGCCATCGCTATCCTGGTCGCCCGAGGAGACGTTGTTGAAGCGGTCGAGCCAGTTGGTCTTGCGCGGGTCGAGCTTGCCATCGGTCTGGTGCGCGGCGTCCGTGTAGAAGGGCTCGTCGATGAGAATACCGGCGGGCACACGCGCATCAATATAATAGAACGTGTTCTGATACGTCGCTCCGCCCCAGGTGTCCACGTTGCCGGTCTGCGCGTCAGTAGATCCCGCTGCCGTGATGAAGGGGAAGATGGCACCATCGGGATAGGTGGTGTCGTCGCCATCGATCGTATAGCGGGTGTAGGAGTACTTAAAGCACTCGTAGTCCTCGGAGGTCGCGTCTGTCTGCACCATGACGTTGTTCGCCGTGTAGCCCGAGCCGGCGATGGCGGTCGTGATGGGCCTTCCGTTGGCGTCAATCACGTATGCCCAGCCATCGGGTTGCACGTGCGCGGAGTCATACGGGATCTTGTTGTCCGCCGTCCACGCCACGGTAACGCCTGCCACTTCCGTGTAACGAGACGTCGCCAAGCGCACCTGGTTCCACGCGGGCGTGAAGACATTATTCGCGAGCGTACCGGCGCGAACCACGCCGGCATCGTCCGTCTCCGGGTGGACGAGCACGACCCACGCCGGGTTGGAGAGCCAGTTGCCCGCGCCGTCGGCAGCGTTCAGTGCATCATCGCGCCCGCGAACGCGCAGTTTGTAACCGAAGGGCGTCGCACTCCCGCCCGTTGTGCAGGGGCCCAAGCTGTTAACCGTGCCCAGGCGTCCATCCGAGGAGCCGAGCTTATACGCCGCATCGCCTGCGCCCCAGCCGGCGAGCGGAAGCGTGTCGCCCTCAACGCTGGTGTTCGCCACGGACGAACCCTCAACGATCGTCCGCGCATCGGTGCCGAGATTCCGGAGCACCCACCCATCCGGGACGCCGTCGCTATTATAGTCGCCGAGATTCCGGAGGTAACTTGCGTCCGACGCCACATCCAGCGAGTCGCCGGGGAGATATTCCGCCACGAAGATTGCCTGCAGGACGATGTCTTCCCAATCCTTGGAACCTTCGGAGGTGCCACCACCGGAGACAAATGCTCGGTTGATCGATTGTCCACTCTCGTAGATTTTATCCCCCGTGGGGAGCAGGGAGTCGTAGCTCGAGTTCCGGGTTGTCCACTTATAGAAGAAGGAGTCCCGCGTTGTGCTAATTGCCGTGAAGCCGGCAGGGCTCGCGGTGCCAGCGGCGAACGGCATCGCCTGCACCAGCACGGAGGTGTTCCCGTCCTTGGAGAGCGCATTGTAGGTGAAGGTTTCGCCGAACGCCCAGTTGAAGCCCACGTCGCCAGGCTTCGCGGTCTCGGTCCCCCAACGGACATAGCCCGTGCCGGGGAGGGTGGAGGAGAGCACCGTATAGAAGGTGAACCGCTGTGACGTCTGAAGCGTGATGGTGCCGGTCGCGTCGGCGATACCACCCGAAGAGTCGACCACTTCGAAACGCCACGTAACGGCAGAGCTCGTGTCGTACGTGTGCTTAAACGTTACCGATTCTTGACCCGTCGACTTCCGCGCACGGCGATACTGCCCGCGGAGGGTCGCGTCGTCATTCCACTTGTAATCGTCAGCCGTGCCACCGAACCTCTCGGCAATCTCGACGAGTTCTGCCTGCCAAGCCGTCTCGCCCATGATGGCGATCATCTCCGCCTCGTCGGCATAGAGGTAAGCTTCCGACGTGCCATCCCCGTAGGTCATTTGGGTGACGAGGTAATCGGAGTAGACGTCCTGCACGCCGAAGGAGAAGGTAATCGCGGTTCCCGAGGCTCCGGAGGTCGGAGCGGTGCTGGAAGTTATCGTGGGGTTCCGGTTGCTCACGAGCGGTTGGGCGATGCCATTGCAGACGTCGTTCGTACCGGTTATAATGCCGGCAGAGTTGCAACTTTTCGCAACGAAGAGTGCGCCCCCCATGGGCACGGTTGCGCCATCAACCGTTACATCGCCCGTAAGGTAAATCCCGGCGACGTCATTGGCGCACGCCACATAGAAGTCTGCCGACGTTGCTCCGGCAGGGACGGAGACAACCATCTCCACGCCACTGCTCGGCAGAATCTGCCCGCTCTGCGTCTGGAGCCGCACATACCGCGACAGCGTCTCGTGCACCTTGCGCCCATCGGCGAAGATTGCATCAGAGGTGATCCGCGTTGTGCCATCCCGCCCAACGGGATAGATAAGGAAGTAGCGGTTAGACGTCGAGGATGCAACCGTAAGCGTGTAGTGAATGAAACTTGACGCCTCGGTGGTAACCGCGTAATACTCCGTCCCCTGCTCGCCGGATTCGGGCGTGAGCGTAATCGTCTCGCGCTTCGGCGAGGAGACAACCTTAATATAGAAGGGCTTGTCTAAATCCTCCGTCCCTTCCTCATTCAGCTGGGGCACTCGAATCCGGAAGTACGACTCGTTCGCCGTGGCTCCTTCCGCAATCGTCATCGTGAGCGTAACCCCGCCCGCCTTCGTATTCGGATCCAACGGCACCGTGTAGCGATTAAAGTAAGCCTGCGCGGAATTCTCCTCGGAGATGCACTCCACGTCGGCATAGAGCGTGCCGTAATTCTTCAGCCTAGTCATGCTGTTCTTGGCAACCGTGAGGGTAATCGTCTCACCGGCTCCGGCATTGATCGTGCCACCCGTAACCTCCCGGTTCTGCAACTCCGTATGCGTCAACCCAGAACCCGGGAGCGTGAACGTGCCGCTCGTCATATCCGCGCAGAGCACGTTATAACCCGACTGCTTTACCGTAGCATCCGTCGCGAACGGAGCCTCCTCCACCGTCGTCTCGTAGGCACTGTACAGCTTTCCGCCCGCAGTCGCCGTTCTCTGAACGCCGTAGCAGAGGCGCACCTTGCTCCCAGCAGGAATCGAAGCCGGGATGTTCACATAGTAGAGTTGCTTCGCGAAGGAGGTGGCGCTGGTATTCGTCGGCCCGGTAACCTTTGCTGTCCACGCCGAGGTGAAGGTCTCCGACGGCGTTCCATTGAACACCCCTTCGGAGATTTCGGTGTCATCCGACTGCATGTACGTAACGCCAGCGGGGCAGAACTTCCACTTGTTTTCCGTCTCATTCCACACGTCCACCCAGAAGTAGAAATTCCTGGCATACGCGGTCGCCATCGTCGTGACTGCCGCGTCATTCGCCGTGTAGACGGTTACGGGCGCAAGCCCTTGGTAGAGGTAGTCGCGGTCATTATCCAATTCGTTATCTGGATTACCGATGAGGAAGGAGTAGCCACAGACTGCCCAGGGGTCAGCGGTCAGCGTGGTGTCGGGCACTGCCGGCGTCGCCTCGCCCACGAGGGAAGCCTTCGTCAGCGTGCCGTTATAGTTTGTAGCACCCTGATACGTATTAACATAAATCCCCGTTACAGCTCCACCGAAGCGGGGAGCCCCGACAGTTGAACCCGACTCTTCGGTCGCCCACGTGATGGCTTCCACCATATCGCCCGGGCGGACGTTATAAACGAAGCGGAGCACGTCCGCCGAGTCGCCCTGTCCCTTGTAATATGCCACCGCTTCCGAGGTCGAGTTCTCGTTTTCCTCGCCCGAATTGAGCGTCATCTCTGCGGGTCTGCCAGCGCGATTCTTGACGCTCGTCCCCTCCAACGGGATATTGAGCACCAAGTAGGGGCGATCGGTTACCCCCGACTGAAGGCTGTTACCGAGGAACTCCAGGTTCGGAGTCCCCCCGATATCCTTCAGCTTGACGTCGAAGTAAATCGTCGAAGACGACGTCAAAGGCAGGCTGACCGCCGCGCCATTCGGCACCACCTTAGTGATCGACTCAATGCGAACCCTTGTCTGGAACAGCGTTGTGCCGTCCGCTCCAAACACCTGGCTTGCCCCAAACAGGCACCAAGTGGCGCACAGTGCGAATAGAACTACCTGCTTCGTCTTCATAACATCTCCTCGCAGTAAGAGAAATCGTTAAAGTCCTTAGGGATTCTGAGGCTTGGCAACCGGTATACCCGTCTCTTTCGCCAAGTCTTTCACGGTGGGGGCGGGCTTCTTCTGGGCTTCAGGAGCCGGCGTTTCAGCCTTTGCCTTACGGGCAGCGGGCGGAATCACGGGGCCCGGAGCCATGGGCGAAAACGTGCGAACCGGCAAGCCCGCGGCTTTCGCCTGCGCATCCGCCTCCGCCTTCATCCGCTCATACTCCCGAACGGGTTCCCACATCCTATCGCGAATCACCTGCGTATTGGCTTGACGCTGGCTCTCCGCCTTCGCTTCAGCCTCTTGCGCCGCCTTAAGCAACCGCTGATAATGCTCGTTCTTCGCTAGCTCGGCATCGATCAGAGCCTGCGGGGGCTCGGTGCCCAAACGCTTCTTCAGGAGCTTCGTCAGCTCCCCGCCAAAGGCGTCTGCCTTCTCTCGGGCGGCGACCGCTTGCGTGCTCAGCTTCGCAAACTGCTTCGCGCCTTCCTTAATTCTTTCCTGATAAGCCGCATCTCGCCCGCGCTCTTCCACGCCGGCAATCTCCGGGCGACCCTTCGGGAACTTCGCATCCAGCTCGGCATAAGGCTGAGGCTTTTCCTTCTCGCACCCTTGAAAACACAGGGCGCCGACAACGACAAGCGCGCAGACGGCACACTTCAGCACCGCCTGCGGAATCCGCGCAAGGCACATACGGAACCTCTTTCGACAATCAAGCATATGGCAGTACAGTACCATAAGCACGCCCGCCCCGCAACTGCTTTCTCTTTCCGGAGCCGAAAGCCCCCCTCACCTCCGGGTGGTCAGGGAGAACCGTCCCCGCGTAACCACCAGATACGCCTGCCACGGCTTGTACCCCTCCGGGAGGATGCGCCGAGTTTGACGCAAAGGCGAGGCGGAGACAGGGGAAACGCGATGCTCCGCCGTGAAAGCCGCGGTATACCCCGCCTCGCGCACCGCCTCTTCCAATTCTGCCGCCTCCACCCCTTCCGGATAGGCGAAGACCTGGGGCAACGCCCCTTGCACCCCGGCGATCCACCGCCGGTTACGCTTAATCGCTTCCTTCCACGCTTCAGCCGTTGCCCCCGGAGCCAGTCGCTCCACGCTCCCGCCAAACGCCACCAGCCCCGAGCGCGCTAGAGCCTGAATCTCCAAAGGCTTAAGGAAGTTCGGATCGCGCTCCCCGCGATCGGTAATAAAGAGCGTCGCTTTCACCTTCAGCTGTTGCAACAGCGGGAGCAACCGCTCCAACGCCACCCGCGCTCCGCCGTCGAAGGTCAGCACCACCGACTTGCGCACCGGCGTGGCGAGAGCCTCCTGCACCGTCTGAAAGCGGTACCCTGCCGCGTGCAGATTGCGCACGAGCTTCTCCAAGGCGAAGGGCACGGACGCCAAGTAGCACGTCTTCCCCGCGTCATCGCACCCGCCCACTAAGAGGAAGATAGGGACATCGCGTGCCGAGCGCGGTCGCCACCACGCAAAGCGCACCGAGATTGCCAGCGTAATCGCCACCCATACAATCACCCCGAAGGCGCGCACCTTCCACGGCAGGTCGCACATGCACCACACCGTCATGAGCACAACCCAGAGCGCCGCCGCCCAGCGAAAGCGCGTCTCATACGATGAAAATCCCCAAGTCATGCTACCCTTTTTCCTTTCCGCGCTTCTGCGCCCTGTCCTGCAAGCATACCACATCCGCAACGCGCCGGGGTATTTGTTATGATTCGCCCCATGACGTTCTTCATCGCAGACCCCCATTTCGGGCACGCCCAGGTGAGCCGAGAGCGTGGCTTTGCCTCCGTCGACGAAATGGACGCCCTGCTGATCGAGAAGTGGAACGCCCGCGTCGGCGAGAAAGACCACATCTATATTGTTGGCGACTGCTTTTGTCGCAACGCCCGCCCCGCCCGCTCCTATCTAACCGCCCTCCACGGCATCAAGCACCTCGTTATCGGCAACCACGATCGCTACTGGCTTCGGGGCTTCCCCGTGCGCGACTGTTTCGCCGAGGCGGGCTTCGTCCTTGAGGGGTGCACCGCGGGCACCTACTTCACCTGTTGCCACTACCCGATGCTCGACTGGTTCCGCCGTCCGCACGGCGCGTGCCTTATCTATGGGCACGTGCACAACCACACCTCCGATCCCTACTTCCCTCTCCTGCGTTCCCTCCCCCACGCCTACAACGCCGGCGCGGACATCAACGCCTTTCAGCCCGTAACCCTCGAAGAGGTCGCCACCAACACCGCCTCCTTCTTCGCCCAACACCCCACGCCATGAACCGCCGTTCCTTCCTCCGCGCCCTCGGAGCCTCCGCGCTCCTGCCCTTCATTTCCAAAGCCGCAGCCCCCGCCCCCTGGCTCCCCACCGGCTCGGGCAAACGCCCCAACGTCGTCTTCATCCTCTGCGATGACCTCGGCTGGGGCGACCTCGGAGCCTTCTGGCAGAACCAGCGCACTGCCGAAAACCGCATCCACACCCCGAACCTCGACCGCGCCATAGCCGAGGGCGTCAAGCTCACGCGCCACCTCTCCGTCTCCCCTGTCTGCGCCCCTGCCCGCGCCTCGCTCATGACCGGCAAGAATCAGGGGCACTGCTCGGTACGCGACAATACCTTCGATTGCGCCATCGACCCGCATATGACCCTCGCCACCGTCCTTAAGTCCGCCGGTTACGCCACCTGGCACATCGGCAAATGGGGCGTCGGTGGCGGTTACCAGAGCCAACGCCCCCGCACCGCCATGCCCTGCCAGGCGGGCTTCGACTTCTCCTACAGCTACCCCGCGCACCTCCACGGTCATAGCTACTACCACTGTTGCCTCGACCCCGCGGACGCCGATAAGGCTTCCAGCCACTCCCCCATCCTGGAGAGCTACTCCGAAACTGCCTACGCGCAAGCCGGTCGCCCCGAGGGCTTCTCCCGCGATTGCCAGGAGGGAGCCACCTGCGCCCAATGGCGCCGCCCCGCCTCCGAGGAGGAGTCCCGCTTCGTCTACGATACCGACCTCTTCACTGCCAAAGCCAAGGAGCTGATCCGCACCCATCAGGAGCGCACCCCCTCCGCCCCCTTCTTCCTCTACCTCTGCTACACCACCGTCCACGGTTCCGGCAATCCCGCCGTCTTCGACCCTGCCATCCGCACGAAGACTCCCTTCCACGTCCCCGGCTCCCCCTACCCTGTCCTCTCCGAAGACCCCACCTGGGGCGGAGGTGCCACCCTCACCGGCTCGGTGAAAGCCACCCCGCAGACCGCCAACACCTGGATCCATCCCGACTACCGCGCCTACGCCACCCCATCCCAGCGTCGCTACGCCACCACCGTCCGCCGTCTCGATGACGCCTTGGGCGATCTCCTGCACTTCCTCCGCCTCCGCGGTCTGGAGGATAACACCCTCTTCGTCTTTACTTCCGACAATGGTCCCGCCGGCGAGTACCTTTCGCCCGCCGGTTTGCAGTGGGTGCACACCCTCGAATCTGCCGGTCCCTTCCGCGGGATGAAACGCTGGTCCTACGAGGGCGGACTCCGCGAGCCGACCTTTGTCCGCTGGCGGGGCACCCTCCCCGAAGGCAAAACCTGCGACTTCCCTGCCAACTTCACCTGCTGGATGCCCACCCTTGCCGACGCCGCTGGTCTCCCGCCCCCCGCGCATTCCGACGGCGTCTCCCTCCTTCCCATTCTCTCCGGCTCCGGTCGCCAGCTCCCCTGCCGCCTGTATACCGAGTACGTGGATGGTGGCTCGGGCAAGAACTTCGGCTTCGAGCAGACCGTCTGCTCCTCCGATGCTGAGGGCGACTGGCTCCTCATCCGGAATTCTGGGCACAACCAGAACGCCCCCGAGCTCTACAACCTCCGCGACGACCCCGCCCAAGAGCGCGACCTCGCCTCCACCTTCCCCGAACGCGTCAAGCGCATGCTCCCGCTCCTCGTTACCTGCCGCATCCCTGCCTCCCATACGCCCGAAGCGTGCGGAGCACCCACCTTTGCCGAGACCCCCCACCCCGCCAAACGCAAGCTCGACCACACCCCCCTTCCCGGACTCCTCCCCGAAGTTCCCACCCCGCCCGATGCCGCTTGGCTCTACCGGGGCGACTGGCAATGGGTGCCGGACTTCCGCGCCCTTATGCCCGTCCACGACTTCCCGCCGGAGCGGATGAAGTCCATCTGCGAGAAACTTCCCAAGCAGGGCGTAGGCATCCTCCGCCATGGGTGCCTGACCCTAGAGACGCCCACTCGCGTAACCTTCCAGGTGGAAGGCGAGGGCGGGTGCCACGTGTGGATTCACGAAGCCCACATCTTGGAATACGAAGCCGGGGATTGTTGTAAGACCCCCCGACGCATCACGGTGAACCTCGACTCGGGTCGTCACCCCTGGCGCGTCGCCCTAACTGCCCCCTTCGTCTCCCTAACCGCCACCACCCCCTCCGGCACCCCCCTCCCCCTCCTCTAATATCTCCAACCCTCATAACTCCCTCCCCTGCCCAAGCGTGGCAGGAGCTAAGACTCAAACCAAGAAGGGCGCACCCTGTGCGCCCTTTTTTTTTACCCTTTACCCTCCACCCCCGCAACCGAGTTTCCCCTCCCTCCGCACCGCGTTCGGGGGAAACGCGGTGCGGACAGACCCCAAACTCGGTTGCGGGGCGTTTCTCGTCTCCCCCTCCGGCAGTTTTGCATAAGTGCTTGAGTTTTCGTTGGGCGATTCGCCCGTTTTTCGGGATAAAGGCTTGCAGGGGAAAAGGATGTATCGAAATGTTCATAACTCGGGGGCAAAACCGGGGGTATTTGAACCTAAAAAGGGGGGTCTCCGCACCGCGATCGACCTCTTCCCGGTTCGCGTTTACCCCAAACGCGGTGCGGAGACTGGTCGAACTCGGTTGCGGGGGGGGGTTGGAGTATAATAAGGGGGATGGAGCGGGTGATATTACATGTGGATATGGATGCGTTCTTTGCGTCGGTCGAGCAGCGGGACCATCCGGAGTGGCGCGGGAAACCCGTCATTGTCGGGGCGCCACCAGATTGTCGCGGCGTCGTCTCCACCTGTTCCTACGAGGCGCGGAAGTTCGGCGTTCACTCCGCCATGCCCTCGCGTCAAGCCTTCGCTTGCTGTCCGCAAGGTATCTTCGTCCAACCGCGCATGGCGCGTTACCAAGAAGTGAGCGCGGCAGTCTTCGCCATCTTCAACGCCTACTCACCCCTGGTGGAGGCATTGAGCATCGATGAAGCGTTCCTCGACGTGAGCGGGGTGCGCCGTCTCTTCGGAGAACCGCAGTCGATCGCCCGAAAGATTAAAGCGCAGATTGCCAGCGAACTGGGCATCACGTGCAGTATCGGGGTGGCACCCAACAAGTTTCTCGCCAAGCTCGCAAGCGAAGAGCGTAAGCCAAACGGGCTCTTCACGGTGCCGGAGGGCGAGGCGGAGAGGTTGGCGTGGTTGGGCGCGAAACCCGTGCGGGCGTTGTGGGGGATTGGCGAAAAGGGAGCGCAGATTCTCACGCTCCACGGCATACGGACGGTTCGCGATATTCAGACCTTCAACCCGGCGCGTCTGGCGCAGATCACCTCCCCAGCAACGGCGGAGCACTTGCTCGCAATCGCCTTCGGGCGGGACGCTCGCGCAGTTGAGCCGGAGCATGAGGAGAAGTCCTTCTCCCGGGAGCAGACCTACTTAGAGGACACGCTCGACGTTGCACAGGTGCGCCAAGATATGCGTCTACTCGCCGAAGACGTTGGCAGGCGTATCCGCGAGGCGGGCTTCTGGGCGAAGACGGGGCGGATAAAGATTCGCTACGAGAGCTTTAGAACGGTTACGCGTCAGGCGCGATTCGCGACGCCGGTGTGCGACGACTTCGCGCTCCGGGATATGGCGTGGTCGCTCCTCGATGCGCACTTGGAGCAGGGGAACCCCGTGCGGTTGATTGGGTTCGGCGTGGAGAATCTGGTGCGCGACCCGACGGCAGAAGTTGAGGAAGACCTCTTCACCTTTGCGGGCAATGCGAAGAACCCCCGCGAACGGCAAGAACGCCTTTCCCGGACACTCGACGCGCTCCGGAAACGGTTTCCAAAGGATGTGAAGTAGCAGGCTAGAGGTCGCCGGAGACGGGGCGACGGGCAGCCTTCTTCTTGGCGTGCTGGGCTTTGTCGTCAAGCATACGCGCCTTTTGTCTGCGGGAGCGACGGCGTTTCTGACGGCGTATCTTCTCCTGCTCCTGACGGCGTGCGCTGCGTTCGCCCTCGCGTTCTTCGAGGATGCGCTCGGCTAAGGCGCGACGGGCGAGCCAGCGGTTGTCCTCCCGCGAGCGCGACGATTGGCACTTGACCCAGAGCCCGGAAGGTTCGTGGAGGAGGCGCACGGCACTCGAAGTCTTATTGATCTTCTGACCGCCGGAGCCGGAGCCGAGGACAAACTGCTCGCGTAAATCCTGCTCGCGGATGCCGGCACGCTCGAGAAGCGAACGGATGGCGTCGAGCGTGGCAGGGGCGAGGGGCATGAGGGCGGGGAACGCGGAGGAGGCGTTAGGCGGTAATGCGCAGGAGGAAGTAGGACTTCTTCCCTTGGCGCAGGAGGAACGCCTTCCCCTCGACGGCGCGATCGGGCGTGAGGATGAGGGCAGGGTCGGCGACTTTCTCGTTGTTGACGGAGAGTCCGCCGCCTTGGATGAGGCGACGCGCCTCGCCCTTGCTCTTGAGGAAGCCGCAGGCGACCGCGACGTCGACGATTGGCTGACCGAAGACGGCGGTGGCGGGGAGCTGAGCGGAGGGGACGTCGGAAGCGATGCCGTCTAGCTCGGACGCGGTCAAGCCCTCAAGCGAACCGCCGAAGAGGACGTTGGAGGCGCGCTGGGCAAGGAGCAAGCCTTGCTCGCCGTGGACGGTGCGGGTGAGCTCTTCGGCGAGGACGCGCTGAGGCTCGCGTTGCTCGGGGTGTTCGCGGAGGGAACGGGCGAGGTCGGCGATGCGGGCGTCATCGAGGAAGGTGAATATGCGCAGGTAGCGGATGGCATCGGCGTCGAGGGTGCGCAGGAAGAACTGGTAGAAAGCGTAGACGCTGGTTTTGTCGGCGTTGAGGAAGATGGCGTTGCCGGCGGATTTGCCGAACTTCTGCCCGTTGGCGTCGCAGACGAGGGGGATGGTTAGACCGTTGACTTCGGCGTCCGGCTCAAGGCGACGGATGAGGTCGGTGCCGGCGGTGATGTTGCCCCACTGGTCGGCGCCGCCGACTTGGAGGGTGCAACCGTAGTGCTTGTAGAGGTGGTAGAAGTCGTAGCCCTGGAGGATCTGGTAGCAGAACTCGGTGAAGGTCATGGAGTTGGTTTCGGCGTTGAGCCGCTTCTGGACGGAATCCTTGGCGAGCATGGGCTTCATGCGGAAGAGGGTGCCGACTTCGCGCAGGAAGGGCAGGATGGCGTAGTCCTTGTACCAATCGTAGTTGTTGACCAGGCGGGCGGGGTTGCCGGGGCGGTTGAAGTCGAGGAAGCGCGAGAGGTTCTCTTTGATACCTTCGAGGTTCTTCTGGAGTTGCTCGACGGAGAGGAAGTTGCGCTCGGTTGAGCGTCCGGAGGGATCGCCAATCATGCCGGTGGCGCCGCCGACGAGGGCGATGACGTGGTGCCCGGCGCGTTGGAACTGAGCGAGCGTCTGGATGGCGACGTAGTTGCCCGCCTGGAGGCAGGAGGCGGTGGGGTCGAAGCCGATGTAGAGGGTCTGGGGCGTCTCGAGGAGGGCAGCCATCTTGGCGTCGTCGCAGGTGCAGGAGTCGACGAGGTGGCGGCTTTTGAGGAAATCAAAGAAGGTCATGATCGTGTTGCCTTAGGGTCTCAAAGTGGAACTGATGAGTGCCTGTAGTCTAGCAAAAGGAGGGGCTCGCCACCGGCGAACCCCTCGATGCGTTCGAATGGGAGAGAGCGTTTCGCCTAACGGAAGCGGGCGATGTCGCAGGCGTCCATATCGTCGAAGTCCTGGTTCTCACCGCCCATGCCCCAGACGAAGGTATACGCGCCGGTGCCGGCAGCGCAGTGAACCGACCACGGCGGAGAGAGGACGACTTGCTTCTCGCGGAGGACAACGTGGCGCGTGTTCTCGGGTTCGCCGAGGAAGTGCATCACGAGTCCGTTTTGCGGGAGGTCGAAGTAGCAGTAGACCTCGGTGCGACGGTCGTGCGTGTGAGGCGGGAAGGTGTTCCAGACGGAGCCGGCGTTGAGCTGGGTGAAGCCCATGACGAGCTGACAGCTCCTGATGAAGCCGGGGCGGATGAACTGATAGATCGTCCGGCTATTGGAGTCCTCGAGGGAGCCGAGCTTGATCTGGTTGGCTTGCGCGAGCGTGGCGTGGGTGGTGGGGTAGCTCTTATGGGCGGGATAGGAGAGGATGTAGAAGTTCGCCGGGGTGGTGGCGGCGGCGGAGGCGAACGTAATCTCCTTCGCGCCCATGCCGATGTAGAGGCACTCGCGGTTCTGCATGGGGTAGGCAGTGCCGTCGACGGTGATCGTGCCCGGCGCGCCGAGGTTGATGACGCCGACTTCGCGTCGGTCGCAGAAGTGGGTGCACGCCATCTCCCTGCCACCTTCGAGCTTGAGGGGGGCAGTGGTGGGGACGGCTCCGCCAACCACGGCGCGGTCAACGTTGGTATAGCACAGCTGGATCGTGCCCGCCGTGAAGAGGGTTTCGAGCACGAAGCCTTCGCGCAGTTCGCTTGTGGTCATGCGCTGATAGGCATGGCGATCCGGAGCTTCAATAGTCTGCATGGAAGTAACGTCCTTTCTAATGCGTTTCTGCGGAGGAGCAGTTAGCGGGAGAGCCAACCGCCATCGACGTTCACGGTGGCACCCGTCATGTAGTCGGACGCCGGCGCGGCGAGGAAGACGCAGATGCCCTTGAGGTCGTCGGGCGTGCCCCAACGTCCAGCCGGGATACGGTCGAGGATCGCTTGGTTGCGTGCGGGGTCGGCGCGGATGGGCGCGGTGTTGTCGGTGGCGATATACCCCGGCGCGATGGCGTTGACGCAGATGCCGTGCTTGGAGAGTTCGTTTGCCATCAACATCGTGAGGCTCTTAATGCCACCCTTGGAGGAGGCGTACCCCGGGACGAGGATGCCACCCTGGAAGCTGAGCATGGAGGCGATGTTGATAATCTTCCCGCCCTTCCCCTGCGCGACCATCTGACGGCAGGCAGCCTGCGAGAGGAAGAAGGGCGCGGAGAGGTTGACGGCAATGACGTCGTTCCAGTTCTTCGCGGAGTGCTCGGTGAAGGGCTCGCGGCGGATGATGCCGGCGTTGTTCACCAGAATATCCAAGTGCCCGAAGTCGCCGACGATCTCATCGACGAGGGGCTGCGCGGTCGCCTCCGCTTTGGAGAGGTCGACGGCGTACGCCTTACTCTTGCGCCCGAGCGCGGTGATTTGCGCAACCGTCTCGTCCGCCGGAATCACGTCGACCACCGCAACGTCCGCCCCGGCTTCTGCGAGCGCGAGCGCGTAAGCCTGCCCGATGCCACGCCCGGCACCCGTAACAACTGCAACCTTCCCTGTGAGCTTGAATGCGTCTAATATCATGGCTGGATAACCTCCGTCGTGTTGGTTTGTTCGGCTGACTTCAGGCGCTCAAGCAAGTTGGGCAAGCCGTCGGAGAGCCAAGGGATGTACGTAATCAGAAGAAGCGCAACGAGCATTGCCGCGAAGAAGGGCACAGCCTTGCGCGTAACGTTGGCGATCGTGGTCTTGCCCACCCCGCACCCGATGAAGAGGCACGTCCCCACCGGCGGGGTGCACAGCCCGATGCACAGGTTGGTGATCATGATGATACCGAAGTGGATCGGCGTGAGCCCGAGCTTGAGCGCAACCGGCAGAAGGATCGGCGTGAAGATGAGAAGCGCGGGCGTCATATCCATGAAGAAGCCTACCACAAGCAGGAGCAGGTTAATCGTCAGCAGGATAACGAACGGACTCGAACTCAGCTCCATGAGCGACTGCGACACCGTCTGCGGGATGTTCGCCATCGTCATGATCCAGCTCATCGCGCTCGACGCCCCGATCAGGAGCATCACGACCGCCGTCGTGATTCCCGTCTGCAGGCAAATCTCCGGCAACGCCCGGAGCGGAATCTCCCGGTAGACCACCACCGAGAGGATGAAGGCGTAGGCAACCGTTACGGCGGAAGCCTCCGTTGCCGTGAAGATACCCGAGAGGATGCCTCCGAGGATAATCACCACGAGGAAGAGACTCGGCAGTGCGCCAATCCACACCTCCCGCTCTCCGGCGCGGCAACACCCGCAAGCCAACGTCAACGCCTTGAAGACGCAGAGCGCAACCACGAGCGTGCAGACCCCGTGCAGCGGATTGTAGAGCACCCACGCCACAACGCCCGCCACCAACGCCACCGCCCGCAGGCTCCACTGCACCAAGCGCACCTTCCGCGGAAGCGGCGCACTCGCCACGACCGCTTTCCCGTAGCCCTTCCGCCACGCCACGATCCCGGAAGCAATCATAATGCACACGCCCACGAGAATCCCCGGCAGAATCCCCGCGATAAACATCGACGCGATTGAGACCGACCCCGCCACCACGGAGTACACGATCATGCAGTTGGACGGCGGAATCAGCAACCCGGTTGTCGCCGCCGTCGCCGTCAAAGCCACGTTGAAGTCGCGGTCATACCCTTTCCTGTTCATCTCGGGAATCATGAACCCGCCGATGGAGGAGACCGCTGCCGCCGCCGAACCCGAGATCGATCCGAACAGCATGCACGTGAGCGTGTTCACGTAGCCCAGCCCCCCGGGGAACCGCCCCATGTAGTGCAACGCGAAGTCGATCAACCGCCGCGCCAAGCCTCCGCGCCCCATCAGATAACCGGCGAACACGAAGAACGGAATCGCCAAGAGCGGGAAGCTGTCCACGCCGTTTGCCATCCGTTGCGCCACCATGAACGAGGCATCCAGCCCCTGCGCAAAAATCGCCGCGAACGACGCCAGTGCAATCGCCACGCACACCGGCGCATTCAGCAGAAGCAACGCCGCAAACGACAGCACCAAAACAAGAATAATGCCAGCCATCTCTTAACCCTCCGATTGCGTCATCGCCCCGAGCTTCTCAGCCGGCGTTCGGATAATATCCACCAGCGTCTCCAACGCGAAGAGCACGATGAAACACCCGCCCAGGGGAGCTGCCATATACACCATCCCGCGGGGCAACCAGTCGATCGTCGCGAGCATGGCGTCCATCTGCGTGATCGCCATCCGCCAGCCGCCCCACACCAGCACCACCAGTGCCAGCCCAACGGTTAAGACCTGCACCAGCATCGCGCACACCTTCCGCACCGAAGGCTCGAATTTCGCCACCAGGAAGTCCACGCCCAGGTGCGCCTTCGCCTCAAACGCCAGCGCGCCACCCAGAAACGAAATCCACACCAGGAAGACCCGCGCCGCCTCGTCGGTGTACGGTGCCTGACTCCCCAGCACAAATCGCGAGAAGACGCCCCAGAGCACGTCTAGCGTCATCAAGACCACCAGCGCGATCACGATCCCGCGCAGGAGCATCACGCTCCCATTCCGAAGCCAGCCTAACGCCTTCATTGCATCTCCTCGATCGCCTTTGCCAACGCTCGCACGTCCGCGTAGTCCGCCGATTCCACCATCGGTCGGCACGCCTTTCTAAAACTCTCCATATCCGGAGTGAGGATTTGCACCCCGTTCTCCTTGAGGAAGACCATCGCCTCCTGCGTCTGCTTCTTCCACAGTTCCCGCTGAAACGCCTGCGACTCCTCCGCCGCCTGACGGAAGATCGCCTGCGTCTCGGGCGTGAGCGTATTCCACACCTTCGTCGAGAACACCAGCATATCGGGCAACCGCTGATGCTCCGAGAGCGCGAAGTGCTTGCAGATCTCGTAATGCCGGGAGGTTACGAACGAGGGCGGGTTGTTCTCTGCGGCGTCAACCGTCCCCTGCGCGAGTGCCGTGTAGAGTTCGCCCCAGACCGTCGGGCACGGACTCCCACCCATCGTCTGGATCATGTCGAACGCCGTGGGGCTGCTCATCACCCGGATTTTCATCCCTTTGATGTCTTCGGCGGAGTGAATCGGTTTCTTCGTGGAGTAGAAACTGCGCGCCCCGGCGTCGTAGTAGCACAGACCAAAGAAGTTGCGGTTCTTCTTCAACCCTGCTTCCAGCATCTGTTCGCCGATTGGGCTCTTCAGGACTTTCCAGTAGTGCTCTTCGTCGCGGAAGATAAAGGGCAGACCAAACACTCGCGTCTCAGGCAACTGCGCCTCGAGCGCGGCGGTCGAGACTTTCGTCATTGCCAGCTGTCCGGCTTGGACTTGCTCCAACGTCTCGATCTCTCCGCCCATGACGGCGTTGGGGTAAATATCGAGCTTGATTGTTCCCCCGGAGAGCTCGGAGAGCCGCTGCTTCATGAAGAGGAGACTTTGGTGGATGGGATGGGCGTCTTCCAAGCCGTGCGCCATCTTAAAGACGCCTTGCTCGCGCTCATGCTCCCGAAACGCCAACCCTCCGCTGACGGCGAGCACCGCCACGAGGGAGGCAAAGACAATGTATGAAACGCTCTTGGTCATGCTCTTGCAACG
>CAVDHG010000004.1:0-22280 GCA_963608725.1 Agathobacter rectalis
GTGCGGAGACAGGTCGAACTCGGTTGCGGGGGTGGGGGAGGAGGGGTGGGGGGAAGGAGGAGTTGTGGGGTAGATTTTGGTATACTGGGCGGGTTTTTAGTTGAGGAATCGCCGATTATGGAAGAAAAGTACCCTTTTCATGCAATTGAACCCAAATGGCAGAAGTATTGGGATGAGCATGGAACGTTCCGTTGCGATACGCGAGATGACAGTAAGCCGAAGTTCTATTGTCTGACGATGTTCCCCTATCCCAGCGGGCATATGCACGTCGGGCACGGGCGTAACTACATCATGGGCGACGTCATCACGCGCTACAAGAAGATGTTGGGGTATAACGTTCTCTCCCCCATGGGTTGGGACAGCTTCGGTCTCCCCGCCGAGAACGCCGCCAAGAAGTTTCACGTCCACCCGCACGCGTGGACAATTTCCAACATCCAGGAGATGAAACGCCAGGTGCGCAGTTGGGGCGTTGGGTACGATTGGGATCGCGAAATCGCCACCTGCCATCCGGACTACTACAAGTGGACGCAGTGGGTCTTCCTGCAGGCGTATAAGCTGGGCGTGGCGTACCAGAAGGAAGCCCCGGTGAACTGGTGCCCGCTCTGCACCAACCTCGCCAACGAGGAGGTTACGGCAGACGGGCATTGCGTGCGGTGCGGTCGCCCGGTCGAGAAGCGCAACCTCAAGCAGTGGTTCTTCCGCATCACGGCGTATGCCGATCGGCTTCTGAAGGATCTCGACCTGCTGGAAGGTTGGCCCGAGAAGGTGCGCCAGATGCAGGCAAACTGGATTGGCAAATCCGAGGGCGCGAACGTCCGCTTCAAAATCACCGAAACGGGCGACGACTGCCCGGTATACACCACGCGCCCGGACACCATCTTCGGCGTCACGTTCATGGCGATTTCGCCGGATCACCCGCTCCTGAAGAAGTTGCTCCCCGGCACCGCGAAGGAGGCGGAGGTGAAAGCCTTTGCCGAACGCCTCGCCAACATCCCGGCGGCAGAGCGGTTCTCGGACGCGCAGAAGAAGGAAGGCGTCTTCACGGGTTTCCACGTTACCAACCCCTACACGGGCGACTCGACGATCGAGCTGTGGGCAACGAATTACGTGGTCTCCGATTCCGGCACCGGGATCGTGATGGCGGTGCCCACCCACGACACGCGGGACTGGGATTTCGCCACGCAGTATGGGATCGCCAAGAAGCTCGTCATCCAGAACCCCGAGCGGACGTTGGACGTCGAGACCATGACCACCGCCTACACGGAGGACGGCACGCTCGTCAACTCCGGCGCGTTCGACGGCATGAACAACCGGGAAGCGATTAAGGCGATCATCGAGGCGGGCGTCAAGGCGGGCTTTGCCGAGGCGACGACGAACTTTCGTATCCGCGATTGGAACGTTGCCCGTCAGCGTTACTGGGGCGCGCCCATTCCGATTGTGCACTGCCCGCATTGTGGCGCGGTGCCCGTGCCCGAGGATCAGCTCCCCGTGCGCCTGCCCGACGACGTGGACTATAAGAGCGACCAAGGCAATCCGCTCGCTCGTCACGAAGGCTTTATCCACACCACCTGCCCGAAGTGCGGTGCGCCCGCCAAGCGCGAAACCGATACCCTCGCGCAGTGGCTCTGCTCGTGCTGGTACTTCCTGCGTTATATCGATGCGCGGAACACGAAGGCTCCCTTCGATAAAGCCCTCGTGGACAAGTGGATGCCCGTTGACCAGTATATCGGAGGCGTGGAGCATGCGGTGCTTCACCTCCTCTACTCGCGCTTCGTGGTTAAGATTCTCAATGACGCCGGTGCGCTCGACTGCGTTGAGCCCTTCAAGGCACTCTTCACGCAGGGGATGATCTGCAAGCGTAGCGAGAAGGACGGCAAGCTCTACAAGATGTCGAAGTCCGTCGGGAACGTTGTCTCCCCCGACGAACTCATTGAGGAATACGGCGCAGATACCGTCCGCCTCTACACGCTCTTTATTGGACCGCCGGAGTTGGACGCCGAGTGGCAGGATGCTTCCATACAGGGGCCCTACCGCTTCCTCTGCCGTCTGTGGAAGAAGGCGTATGACGCGAAGGCATTTGTCCCTGCTGAGGATGTGCCGGTCGACGGCGCAGCACTCCAGCCCGCCGAGCGCGATCTGTGGCGTAAACTGCACCAGACGTTGCAGAGCGTAACCGATTCGATTGAGCATGGCTTCCGCTTCAACACCGCTATCGCCCAGCTGATGGAGTTGATGAACACGCTCGACAAGGCGAAGATCGATGCCTCCTCCTCGCCCGCGGCAAAGGCACTCCTGCGCGAGACGCTCACCACCATCGCCCGCATGATGGCACCTATCACGCCTCACATCGCCGAGGAGCTGTGGGCGGAGTTCGGGTGCAAACCCGAGGGCGTTATGAATGCCGGCTGGCCGAAGGTGAATCCCGAAGCGTTGAAGCGCGACGAGCAGGAGATCATCTTGCAGGTAAATGGCAAGATGCGCGGTAAAATGACGGTGAGCGCAGGGCTCTCGCGGGAGGAATTGGAAGCGACGGCTCGCGACCATGCCGATGTCAAGCGGTTTACCGAAGGGCAGACAATCGTCAAGGTGATTGTGGTGCCCGGGAAACTCGTGAACGTGGTTGCCCGCTAAGGGGAGGCGTTGGAGATGGTCAAGGGGCTATCCCTGCTCTCCGGGGGCTTGGATTCCATGCTCGCCATCTGCGTGTTGCGCGAGCAGGGGATTCACATGGAAGCGATTGTCTTCCGGAGTCCCTTCTTCGACATCCTCTCCGCGCAACGCGCCTCTAGGCAACTGGGCGTGCCTCTGCACGTGGTTGACTTCTCTACCGACATCCTCACGCTCGTTCGCAAGCCCCCGCACGGCTTCGGAAGCGCGATGAATCCCTGCATTGACTGCCACGCCACGATGATCCGGCGGGCGGGCGAGTTCATGCGCGAGAACGGCTTCGACTTCGTCTCGACGGGCGAAGTGCTCAACCAACGCCCCATGTCGCAGAATCGGCGGAGCCTGGAGACGGTTGCGGAGTCCTCTGGGCTCCAAGGTTTGCTCCTGCGCCCGCTCTCGGCGCAGTTGCTCACGCCGACCGCGCCCGAGGAGGATGGACGCGTTGACCGCACGCGCCTTCTCGCTTTGCAGGGTCGCCAGAGACAACCGCAGATGGCTCTCGCAGCGAAGTTCGGCATTAAAGAGTATCCCTCGCCTGCCGGCGGGTGCTTGCTCACGGAGAAGGGTTTCTGCCGGAAGCTTCGCGATCTCTTCGATCACACCGAGGGCATCCCTGCCGTTGCCGACGTGGAGCTCCTGAAGTTCGCTCGTCAGTTTCGGCTTCCGGATGGCGGGCGGATTATTGTCGGGCGCAATCGGGTGGACAATGCTGCGCTTAAAGCTCTGACCAAGCAGGGTCGGACGATTCTGCACACGGTCAACGTGCCGGGGCCAACGGTTGCCATTCTGGGAGAGATCTCGGCTCCCGACCTCCTGCGCGCAGCCGGGATCGCCGCCGACTATGGCGACAAGGGCGAGCTCTCGGAAGTCGTGGTCAAGATTGTGGCTCCCGATGGTGTGCAGACCTGCTCGGTGGCTCCCTTGCCTCGCGACGTCTACGCGCCCTGGATGCTCTGAGGCGCACCGCGCCCTAGGTTCGCCGAATGGGGAGCCACGCCTTCAAGACTCGGCACGTGTTCTCCGCGAGGCTCATCGTGTCGTATATCATATTGCGGTAAGTGCCGAACGTTTCGACGCGGTCGACGCCCGGAAAGAGCTTGACGGGGATAAGCCCAAGCTCGCGCACGGCGTGATCTGTCTGCGCCGTCCAATGCCCGAAGGGATACCCGAAGAGACGCGGAGCACGTCCGCCAGCCCACTGCGTCAGAATTGCCTGCGCCTCCTGAATCTCCCGAACGACTTCTTCCAACGGTCGATCCGAGCAGGAGAGGTGCGAGAGGGAGTGGTTGCCGAGCGTAATCAAGGGGTGCTTCGCTAACGTCTTAACCTCTTCCTCGGTAAGCAACGTGCGCTCCTGCGTTGTCCCCACGAGCTCGCGAACCTTCTGCGTGCGCTCTTCGGCGGGGAGCCGATAGTAGGCGCGAATCTCCCGCATGGCGCAGAAGGGAATCAAGGCGTTGCTCCAAAGAAACCCGCGTTGAATCTCGCCCGGCGCGATAAAGAGCGTTGCGGGGACGTGCTCGGCTTCCAAGATCGGCAAGCACGCCCTAAAACCCTTCCAGCCGTCATCGAAGGAGAGCCAAGCGTGGCGTCCCGCGCCGGTTGCCCCGGAGAGTACGTCGTCCGTTGAGAGGAAGGCAAACCCCTGCGCCTTGAGCCAGCGCAGAACGCCGGAGAGCACCTCGGGCGTCGGGTCGTGCGCACAGAGCGAGAGCACCGTGCCGGGCGCGTCGTAACGGCGCAATGCCCGCGCTCGCGCTCCAAGCATCCGGAACCCTTGCGCGACGCACCAGCCGATTCCCTTGCGCCACCCGCCTACCACGTCTGCACCTCTCGCAACATTGCCTCGAAGGCTTCCCGATACTTCGCAAAGTTCCACTTCTCGCGCATGAACGCCGCCCCTCTTGCACCCAATGCGCACGCCTCCTCTGGGTGCTCTGCAAGCCGTCGCATGGCGTCTGCCAACGCCTCCGCGTCTCCCGCCGGGAAGACAACTCCGGCTCCCGGCGCAGTAATCAGTTCCGGCGCACAGCCCACGCGGTCGCTCACGATGCAGGGCACACCCGCCGCCAAAGCTTCGTTGACCACTAGTCCCCACGGTTCGTAGTCGGACGCCAGCACGAGGCAATCGATCCCCCGGAGCCAGCTTACCTTCTCGGCTCCGTAATAGTTCCCACGGAAGGTTACGCCCGGAACGGCGCGAGCTTCTAGCGTGGCGCGACTCGCTCCCCCGCCGACCACTTCGAGGCGTGCCAGTCCCCGTGGCAAGTGAGCGAAGGCGTCGAGAATCAAATCCACGCGCTTGTGTGGAACAAGCCTCCCGAGGTAACCGAAGACGAAGGGCGTCTGGTACGCCGTGCGTGGCGGGCACGCGAAACGGGCGTTGTCCACGCACATGGGGAGCGAGAAGATCCGCTCCTCCGGCATTCCGCGCTTACGAAAGAGATCCCTGTGCGCTCCGAAGCCGGGCGAGATCCCGAAGCACCACGGGCGCGTAAAGAGCCACCGCAGATAGATCGCCTTCGCCAACCGCACGGCGAAACGCTTGGGCTGACGGTGCCCATCATCGGCGTCAATCCCCATCTTCCGGTGGAAGAAGAGCGCATTGAAGAGGAAGAGGCAGACGCTCGTCCAATCGCTGTAACTATTCACGATCACGACGTCGAACCGCTTCAACGCCCGGAAGAGATAACGCACGCGCCCCCACACGCTCAGCGCGTCAAGCGCATCAACACGCGTTTCCTCCGGAGCCGACGCGAGCGAAGTCCCGCGCAGGAAGACCGCCTCGACGCCCAACGGCGTGAGCGCTTCCCGCTTCTGGGCGAGCGTGTACTCCGCAGGCTCGATCGCGATGTATAGCGTTCTCACGCCCACCATCCTCGCGGACTCTTCAGGACGTCGCGCACCCACCGCGCAACCGCAAGTCCGCCCAAGCTCAACGTCCCCAGCTTGCCTCGCCTCCACGTCACGCGGAACGAGATCTTCGGCTCGGGGCTAAAGGCGGTGAACTTGTAAGCGTATGCCCCGGTGCCGAAGTCAATGCGCTTCGCCCCTCCCGAACGGCAGACCTCGTCCAGATAACGGCAGTTGAGAGCCGTCGGCAGATTGCGGTTGTTGAAGACGATAATCCAGAGCAGGTCATAACCCGGACGCGTGAGGAGTACGTTGAGCACGCAGGGCTCCTCGCCCTCGAATAGCCCAACCACTTCGCACGCATCCGCCTCGTAGAGCTTGCGAGCCAACGCCACAAGCGCGTCCGGCAAGAAGTCGCGCCGGCGCACGCCCTGACCGATCATGGCGTCGCGCAACCTCCGGATCGCCTCCTCCGGGAAAGGTTCCTCGCCCGTCCTTCGCGCAAAGTGTCGATAGGTCAGAGCCTCCGACCTCTCCAACGTCCGCCGAAGCGTCTTGCGTTTGAGACTCGGCAGATGGCGCATCGCCTCCAAGACTCCGCCGGTGCCCTCAACGTCCAGCACGCCGTACCCGCCCATCTTGCTCAGCACCGCTTCGGGAAACGCCAAAGCCAGCGCACTCAGCAACGCCGACTCCGCTGGCACGCGTCGCAAGTCCATCCCCCGAACCTGACGCCACCTTTCGCGCAACGCCATGCACAGCTCCGTCCAGAAGCGTCCGAGCGGAACATCCCGCGCATAGAGTGCGTCGCCATGGTCGGCGTGCTCGCCCAACATGAAGCGCAGAATCCCGCGCTCAAGGTAACACGGCACGAAAATCCGGGGCGTGGCGTCCGCCTCTTCCGCCACGAGTATGAAGGGGCGCACCTTCGGGCGTTTGGAGAGCACTTCCTCCCACGCGGAAAGATTCCACGCGAAGGTCTGAAAGGGCGAGCACGGCGCACTCCGCTCCAACGCCTCCCACGCTCCGCGGTAGGCGTTCCAGTCTTCGAGTGTTTCCAAGACGCGTATCACAACGGGAATGATACCGTATTTATGCTAAAATCACACGCGAAAGCATGGCTCATCACTCCACCTCCTCCCCAACTTCTTCAGCACGCCCCTTCGACGTCTTGCACCTCTCGGCAGGGTGTTGGGCGCATGGTGGCGGGCTCTCCGAAGTCGTCGCGCACGTGGCTCTGGAGCAGGCTCGCGCCGGGAAGCACGTCGGCGTGGTCTTTCTGGATGACGCCCCCGAACATCCCCTGCTCGCGCAGTGTCGCGCCGAGGGCGTCGAGGTCTTCCCCGTGCACCGCGTCCTCCGCGACCCCTTCTTCTTCTCTTTCGCGTTGGCGAAACGCCTTCCTGCGCTTTTGAGGCGTTGCACCTTCCTGCACCTGCACGGCTTCTGGACGTTCCCGATACTCCTGGGCGGAATCTGCGCCCATCGCCTCGCGTGCCCCTACGCCCTTTCTCCGCACGGCGCACTCTGCGCGCTCGCTCGGCAACCCATCCCTATCTATAAACGCCTCTTTCTGCGCGTGGTTGGACGCTCCATTCTGAAACGCGCCACATGGCTCCACGCCACTTCCAAAGCCGAAGCCGAAGACCTTCGCGCCCGTTTAGGGGAGGGGTGTCCGCCGATACGCGTCGTCCCTAACGGTGTGGATGGCGAACTCTTCGACGCCACTCCGGAGCAGACGCGTACTAAATCTTTTCTTTTCTTGGGACGTCTCCACCCGCAAAAGGGCATCGACCTCCTCCTGCAGGCGTGGCAGAGCGCACACCTTGAGGGGTGGCGTCTTCTTATGGCGGGCGCGGAGGATGGATTTCACCCCGTTCCGCTTCCGGGCGTGGAGTGGTTGGGCTTTGTGGAGGGGGAAACCAAGGCGCGACTGCTCAAGTCTGCCTCCTGCCTTGTGCTGCCATCGTATAGTGAGAACTACGGGATTGCGGTGGCGGAGGCTCTGTGGTGTCGAACTCCGGTGATCTGCACCACGGGAACGCCTTGGACGCAACTGGGCGACACCTGCGTCCCGCCAAAGGTGGATGCCCTCGCGACCGCCCTCCGCAACTTCGCAACGCAACCGCTGGAGGCGCATACTCGCGCCTTTGCCCCACACTTTGCGACAATCCGCGCTCAAAGCTCCTGGCAAACTCTCTCCCGCTCCCTCCTCCCCTAATTTTCCTTCCCCCTCCCTCCCACCCCCGCAACCGCGTTTGGGGAGTCTCCGCACCGCGTTTCACCTCCCTCCGCCTCTTGTCTTCCCCAAACTCGGTTGCGGGGCAGTTTTTCTTTTTCCCCTGCCAGACACACAAAGGGGACGCCCTTTTCGGGCGTCGCTACCCCACAAACGACCCCGAAACGGCGAAAAACGCCCCAAAAAGGGGCGAAAATTGCGTTTAGCCCGTCTAAAAGTAGAGAGTGAGGGGGTAGAGAAAGTGGAGAAAGGGGGCGGGAGGGAGATAGTCTTTGGGTACGGGAAGGGGTGCGGAGGTGGTCAAAAAGAGGAAAATGGGGGTCAAAAAGTATGTTCAGTCCGTCTAAAAATGAAAAAGGAGAGGTTATAAAGGGAGGAAAAGTTGGAGTTAGGGGTGGAGGTGGTGGGGTGCGGGAGATTACATGGTGGAGTGTCGGGGAGGGAGGCTGTGGTTTTTGAGTCGGAGTTGGCGGGGAATGGTTAGGGGGAGGAAAGGTTGGGAGGTTGGGCGGGGGTGGGGATTGTGTGTGTCTGGCAGGAAGAAAAGAAAAAAGCGTCCGCAACCGAGTTCACCTCGTTTCCGCACCGCGTTTCATCCGAACGCGGTGCGGAGACCGGGCAAACTCGGTTCGGAGGGGCAGGGGAAAGGAGGCTAAAACGGGTCGGCGGTGAACCGAAGTTATGAACATTTCACAACATCCCTTTTCCCTATAAGCACTTATCGAAAAAAGAGCGAGAATCGCCCGATGAAAACTCAAGGACTTATGCATTCTTGCCCGCGGGCGTGTTCATAAATGCCCCGTAACCGAGTTCGGGTTGTCTCCGCACCGCGTTTCATCCAAACGCGAACCGACCTCACCTCGATCTCGGTTCGACCACCCCCTTTTACCCCCTCTTTTACATTTTTGTAAAAGTGCTTCTTTCCCACCCCCTTGAACCGACTTTCCCCGGTGTCCGCCTCGCGTTTGCCCTCCGTCCGCCTCGCGTTTGGGGTGAACGCGGTTGCGAGGGGAGGAGAGGAAAAAGGCGAGAGAAGGGTTAAAAGGGGGGTAAAAAGGGAAGGTTAGGGGGTTGGGGGTGTTTCGGTGAGGGTCTTTAGGAGGGATTTGCCGGCGAGTTCGACGTCGACTAAGAGGATGTTGCCATCTTTAATGCGGTAGACGGCGACGGCGTCGTTAGCGTGTTCCTGGATGAGCTTCTCTCCGCGCTCGGCGAACTTCTCATTGACAAAGAGATGGTTGGGGAAGAAAATCGTGGCGCGAAGCCCGATGCGTCGCCGGCGGATACGCCAGGCGGTGTCGTCCTCCTCCTTCGTCCGGGGAGGTTCTTGCTTGAAGTCAAAGAAGAAGTCTTCGGGTTTAATCCAGAGTCCGTCATCCTCCGGGGGAGAATCCGTAACCCGCGTTACGCGGAAGAGGGGGCTATCGGGTTCCTTTTCGAGCTTTGCAATGATATTCGGCAGACACCTCAACTGGTAGAGCGTGGCAGACTCCTCGGCGGAGAGCGAGACGTTGTCGCACTCGGCGCGGACGCGGAGGCGGAGGAATGCGCCCCGGAAGGCATCTATCGGGTCCTCGCCTGTGCACCGGAGGCGAATCTCCGTGCCGTGCCGGACGACTTGCTCGTAGCGGAAGATGAGGTAGCCTATGCCGAGGCACTGGGCGAGGAGTACAAGGAGGGTCAGTCCGGCGAGGAGGTGGGGTCGGTTCATGATTACGCTCCTTTCTTCCTGTTGCGTGCAAAGTAGGCGTTAACGCTCACGAGAACAGCTCCGGTGGCGATCAGGATGAGTCCTTTCGGGAGAAGTTCCAGGGAGCTTTGGAAGAATTTGGAGAGGACGAGGAGGGAGGCGAGCGCAAGCCCGGCATTGAGCGAAACAAGGCTGTGCTTCCAAATGCCGTGGGCAACTGCAAGCGCAGCGATAAGCAAGGCAACCATGAAGAAGGGAATGGCGGCACCAACGGAGAACTGCGCGGAGACCATCAGCACGGCGATGGCGATGGTGCGCCAGTAGGGGAGGTTGAAAACTCGCGCCAGCAGGAAGAAGAGGATACTGCCCCCCCAGAAGATGGAGAGGCAGACTTCAAGGGTGTGCGGGAGGTCGTCTGCCAAGGCGGAGCAGAGGAGCGTGCACGCGCCGAGGAGGTAGATTGCGCCCGTGCAGGTTTGCCCGATGACGAAGAGGGGGCGGTTCTCGGGAGGACGCCGGATGAAGGCAATGTATGCCGGGAGGGAGAGAGCCAAAAGTGCAAGCCCGCAGAGGGGAATCGTAAAGCCGTTGAAGGATTGGGAGAATGTCCAGACGATGGCGAAGAGGGGCCAGGACGTCATGGGGAGCGTGGCGCGGGTTACCCAGACGACGGGTAAGACGAGCAAGGAGGTAAAGAGGATCAGCCCCGAAGCGGTTCCGCCCACTTGGTAGGTCTGCGCCACGAGGCAAGTTGCCGCGCCCACGGCAATGCACCAGAGGACGCCGAGAGGTTCCCAGAAGGCAACGGCGCGCCACCGGAGCAGGTGCGCCACGATGGCGGTAAGTCCGCAGAGGATGACGGGCGTGATGGCGAGGGCGGCGCGCACTTCACGCGAGAAGTTCGACCAATTGACGGCGAAGAGGGTGATGATGCCCAGCCCGATTAGGGTGGCACCGAAGGCACTGACAAGCACCATGCCGGCAGTGCGACTGCGCGGGGAGGCGGAGTAGCGGGAGAGGAGCTTCTCGGCTACGTTGGGCGAGAGCAATCCCTCGGATTGCCAAGTCTTGATCTCCTTGAGCATCCAGGCTTCGCGGTTCATGGGGGACTCCTTATTGGGGTTTACAGACCGTTCAGGAAGAGGGAGGAGAAGGATGTGATGGGAGCGGTGTCGCGCAGGTTGTCGATCAGCTGACGGACGTCTTTTAATGCGGCTTCCAGTTCACGCGCAACCGCGTCATCGGTGAGCAGTTTACCAAAAGTGCCCTCGCCACGTTCAAGCTTGGCGGTAACGACTTTGAGGTTGGAGGCGGTGGCTTCCAGATCGGCAATGAGCGGGGACTCTTCGGAGAGCAGACGCCCCAGACCGCTCGAGGGGGAATTGAGTTTCGCGGTAATGCTCTTGATGTTGGAGAGGGAGGCGCAGAGGTCGGCGTAGGAGGTGTCGTCCTCGCGCATGAGCTTGCCGAGGAGACCTTTGCCGTCGCGAAGGTCTTCGGAGAGGGTCTTGAGGTTGGAGACGGTGGCTTGCAAATCGGCGTAGGTGGTATCTTGGGGGGAGAGCAACTTGCCGAGGAAGCCCTCGCCACGCTGGAGACGCCCGGAGATGTCCGCGAAGTCGTTGGAAATCTTGTGAATGTTGTTGAGGGTGAGCTTGAGGGTGTCGCCCTCCACGGCGTGCTTGAGTTGCGAGACGAGTTCGCCCAGCTCGCGCATGACGTCGAGGGGGACTTCGCCCTTGAGGGTGGCGTCGGCAGGGAGGGGGTCAGGGCTGACGCCCTGGAGGAGCTCTACGCAGTTGCCACCTAGCATGGAGGTTTTGGCGATGGTGGCAGAGCAGTCGGCACGCAAGTCGAGGTCGCCCTTAAGGCTGAGCGTTACCCAAACGCACCCATCGCCGAGCGCGAGGGATTGGACGCTGCCCACTTTCAGCCCGCGGACGTAGACGGGGTCTTGGACTTTGAGCGCGGCGATGTCGGAAAACTGCACTCGGCGCGTGGTGGACTTCGTGCCGTGGAGCCAGTCTACGCCACTGATCACGATCGTGAAGAACGCCAGCAGGGCGACCACGGCGATAACGAAGAGACCGGTGATGACTTCCGGGAGGATCGATTTAGTGTTCGCGTTCATGGGGAGACTCCATTGTCTGGGCGGCGAGGAACTCTTGGACTTCCGGCACTTGAGAAGAGAAGATGCGCTCGGGCGTTGTGATTTCCAGGAAGTGCCCACCCTTCAGGAAGGCAATGCGGTGCGCATAGCGCAGGGCACCGATGAGATCGTGGGTAACGACGACGCAGGTTGTGCCGTGCGCGGTATTGATTTGCTCAATTAGGGCGTCGATGGTGCGCGACATCACGGGGTCAAGCCCGGAGGTGGGTTCGTCAAAGAGGAGTATATCGGGGTTGCCGATGATTGCTCGCGCAAAGGCGGCACGCTTCACCATACCGCCGGAAGCTTCCGAGGGGTAGAGGTCGCCGGAGGAGCCAAGCCCCACTTCCGAGAGAGCGTCGTGGACGCGCTTATCCAAGTCGGCGGGCGGACGCCCTCCGCCTTCACGCAGGGGCAGGGCAACGTTCTCTGCGAGCGTCTTCCAGCCAAGTAGTGCTCCGCTCTGGAAGAGATAGCCGATGCGCCGGCGGAGCTTGGTGAGCGCGGGCGTGGAGAGTTGAGCGAGGTCTTGACCGAGAACGCGGACGGAGCCGGAGGTGGGGAGCAATTGCCCGGAGGCGCATTTGAGCGAGACGCTCTTGCCCGTCCCGGAAGGTCCGATGATAACGAAGCGTTCCCCTTTGTGGACGGAGAAGGTCTGCTCTTCGAGGACGATGCGCGCCCCGAAAGCCTTGGAGACGTGGTCAAAGACTATTGGGTCGTCAGAATGCATAGAAGAAGCGCGTGAGGAAGTAGCCACCGATTAGGATCGACAAGAAGGAGAGAATCACTGCACGCCGTGTTGACGCGCCGACGCCCGAAGCCCCCTGCGTGGTTGCGAAGCCCACCGAGCAGGAAATGCCACAGACCAAAATCCCGAAGAAGAGCGCCTTGGCGAGTCCGACGTAGAGATCTTTTAGCTCTGCTGCGCTTACCATCTGCTCCATGAATTGCAGGAAAGGAATGTTTAGCTGGGTGTACCCTACCGCCGCTCCGCCGAAGAACGCCATGATGCAGGTATAGAACGAGAGCAACGGAGCCATGATCGCCATTGCCCACAAGCGCGGGACGACGAGGAAACGGACGGGGTCGATCCCCATCATCTCCAGCGCGGAGGTTTCTTCGTTGATTGTCATGGTGCCGATCTGGGCTGCCATGGAGGAGCCGACGCACGCGGCGAGGATAATGCCCGTCATGAAGGGACCCATCTCGCGGAACATCGCAAAGGTTAGCGTGTAGGCAACCATTAGCTCTTGGGAGAACTGACGGAAGGCGATGCCAAGCTGTAAGCTCAGGATCATGCCTGTGAAGAGCGCGACAACGGTTGCAACGGGGAGGGAGCCGATACCGATGATGTAGAGTTGGCGGAGGAAGGTTGAGCGACACTCGCGCTTGAGGATGATCCAAGGGAAGCCGGCAAGAGCTTGCGCCGTTAGGCACGCGGTTCGCCCAATGGCGACGCAGAAGGCGAGGAGTCCGTTCCGGATGGGTTCGCGAGTGAATATCATGGCGTTTCAGAGGGGGCGGGTTGCGGGTGGGTCTCCCACCGGATAAGCCCCCAGAAGAGTTCGTGTTGGACAGCGGGTTCGCCGGGCACTTGTGTGGCGGAGTAGAGCGTCCAGAAGGGCGACCAGTTGCGCTCAACGGCGGGGACGTCGCGAATGGGGAATAGGACAAGCGCTTTACGCACTAAACCGGATTTGGAATGGTAGGTGCTCGAGTAGAAGGGCCAGATGCGGAAGTAGTGCGACTTTAGTGTGGCGGTGCCCTGCGCATCTAAGGTGTATTGTTCTTCGTCTGTGTAGAGGGGCCAGAAGGTGAAGCGGTCGGTGCGCATGCGGGGCGTTGCTTGCTTGCGATGCGCGAGAATGGGGTCGAGAAGCCACCAGGCGTCGCGAGTCCCGCGGTGTGAGATGCCCCAGAATCGCCACCCTTGCCACGTGTTTTCGTTCGGGCTGGTGATGTGTTCAAGGAGAGGCCACGGCGCACGCGTTATGCGAAGAGCGTTCACGTTGTAGGAGTGGCGACGGAAGAGGGGAGGGATAAAGCCCCAGCCTTGCTCGGTGTCGGCGTTAATGCGTTCGCAGAGGGGCCAGAGCATCCATGCGGAGCCGGTGTGCCTTGGAGCGTGGAAGGATTGGTCATTCCAGATAGGCCAAAGCACGAAGCGGGCGTCGAAGTCGGTCTCGCGCTTGGTGCCGTAGAGTGGCCACAAAGCCCAACGCGTAGCGTCCGGGTCGTACTTGAGGGAGAAGAAGGGCCAGACGTAGTAGTCGCGCCAGATGGCACGGGTGCCCGATGTCCGATAGCGGAGCCAAAGCGGGAAGAGTGTCCACTGGAAATCTTCAGTAAGGAAGAACTTTGGGAGTTTCCCGTAGAGGGGGAAAAGCCCCCAATAGGGTTTGTCTTGGTCGCGCCCATGCGCCCAGATTGGCGGGATGGAGAGGGAGTAATCGGCAGAACGGCGATTCGTGGTGTCTGCTTCCTGCCAGAACGTCAGCACGAATCGCCAGTGGAAGGCGGTGCCATTCCATTCGAAATGCGAGAGAGGCCAGATGGCCTCCATGTTGCGGTCGGTCGGATTGGACTGGGACTTCTCCCACGCGAAGAAGGGGCGGATAGCCAAGCGCGAGAGTTGCTCCTGCTGTGTCGCGATCTCGAAGAGGGGTCCTATCCGGAAACGCCAAGGCTTAGAAGGCGCATCTTGCGCAGACGCGCCCTGTACGCTCAAGGCGAGTAGCAGAGAGAGAAGACACCTTCTAAACATACGCCAGAGCTATTATAACATAGGCGACTGCGCGCAAAGTCCGTAGGTCTGATTGATTCCACTGAGAACCATGCCCACTGCGAGCGCGGTCAGGAGTAGACCCATGAGCGATTCAAGCGCGTCCAGACCCCGTCTGCCGAGGATGCGGGCGAGCGTCTTACCGCATAGCATGATGCTCGTCTGAATGCACCACGCAAGGAGCAACGCTGCAAGGCAGTTCGGCAACGTCGCTCCCGGCGTACTGCCGCGAAAGGTCGAGAGGAGCGCGATCAACCCGGGACCGCACACAAGGGGTATGGCGAGGGGGACGATGAAAGGCTCCTCCTGTTGCGCGGGCACTTCGTCGCCCAAAGAGGAGAAGACCATCTTAATCCCAGTGAGGAAGAGAATGATTCCTCCGGCAACGGTCAGCGTTCCCGCTTCGATATGCAGAAGACCGAAGAAGGCGTTCCCCGCCAGGAGTGCGAGAATCATGGCGACCAAGGCGATGAGGAGCTCCCGGAAGATGACTCGCGGGATTCGTTTGGGCGGGAGGTGCTTCAAAGTGGACATGAAGACCGGAAGATTCCCGAAAGGATCCATGAGCATGAGGAAGAGAATAGCCGTCTTATAAATAAAAGCGAAGTCCATGGTGTACCACTCAGTGGGTTAGAGGTAGGGAGTGAAATCCTCGGGGAATGGGGCTTCGAACGTCATGAGCTGGTGGGAAACCGGATGCGGGAGTTGCAGACGCCTCGCGTGGAGGAGTTGTCGGCGCGGGCAAGGCGTCAAACGCTTGTCGAGCGCGGGCTTCCCGTAGAGCGCATCGCCGACAATGGGCGTCCCGAGAGAGGCGAGGTGAACGCGGATTTGGTGCGTGCGCCCGGTCTCAATCTCGCAAGCCACCCTGCTCACGCCCTCCGGGAGAATCGCTTCACGCTTCCAGTGGGTGATCGCTTGCTTTCCGCCCGACCGCAAGACCGCCATTTTCTGCCGAGAAAAGGGCGACCTCCCGATTCGCGTGTCCAGCGTTCCCGTCTCCGGCGGGCAACCGTGCACAATCGCCACATAGTGCTTGGAGAGCGTATGCGAAGCGAACGTTCGGACGAGCTCCTGATGCGCACGTTCCGTCTTGGCAACGACCATGACGCCCGAAGTATCCCGATCCAGGCGGTGGACAATCCCCGGACGCTTTTCCCCGCCAATCCCGCCAAGGCTCGGGCAGTGGAACAACACGGCGTTAACCAGCGTGCCATGGCTGTGCCCACACGCTGGATGAACGACCAGTCCCGCCGGCTTGTTGACGACAAGGAGGTCTTCATCCTCGTAGAGAATATCCAGCGCAATATCTTCGGGGACTATCTCGGTAGGCTCAGCGGGTGGAAGCGTGAGGATCCACGTCGACCCGGGATTCGGCGCAAGCGAGAGCTTGGCTGGCGGTCTGCCCTCGGCGTCCGCTAGATAACCCTGCTTCGCCAACGCCTGAATGCGCGACCGGGTTAACTCCGGAAGCTGTCGAGCCAACCAGAGATCCAGCCTCCGCTCCTCGACACCCGCAGGGACAACGAGCGTGAACGTCTCGCTCGATTCCAGATTGTCCAACTCTGCAACTTCCTGCATACCCTCGCGCCCTCCTACTTCTTGGGAGAAGAGTACCAGACTTGCCAGAGGAAAAGCCCACAAGCCGGAGCAGAGGGGACGCGTGCGGTGCGTGGTGTCCCGGGCGTAAGGAGCGAAGGGATGACTTCCGGCGACTCCAGTCCTGACCCGATCCGCAGAAGGAAGCCAACCAAACTGCGCACCATCTTGTAGAGGAACCCATTCCCCTGCACGCGGAAGCAGATGCGCGAACCCTGCTTGGTAATTTCCAGCGCGTAGAGCGTCCGCACCGTGCTAGCGATCGGTCGATTTGGATTCGCGGAGAAGGCGGCGAAGTCATGCTCGCCCAGGAACATCTCGGCACCTTGGCGCATCCTCTCTATATCAAGCGGTCGCACCACGTGCGCATGGTAGAGTCGCTTCGTCGGCGGGAGGAGACGCGTGTTCCAGACGTAATACCGATACTCCTTCCTCTCACAGGAGAAGCGAGCGTGGAAGGTCTCGGGGACTTCCCGGCACGACGAAATCCGGATGTCTTGCGGGAGCCTCCCATTCGCGTTTAACGCCATCTTGAGACTGTGTGCGGACATTCTTGTAACAAGGTCGCAGTGGAAGACCTGCCCGCGAGCGTGAACACCGTGATCTGTCCGCCCGCTGGCATGAATCTCCACCTTGTCGCACTTAACAATGGTTGCCAACGTCTGCTCGATCGTCTCTTGAATGCTGGGATACCCCGGCTGAGTCTGCCAACCGTAATACTGCGTCCCGTCATACGCGCACGTAAAGCGGAAGCGTCGAGAACTCGGCGTTTTGCTTTCTGAAGTCTGCGGTGTGCGGGACATGATGCGTTCTATTCTGAAGCGAGGGCTCGGGCAAGGCACGCGGAGCCACCGTGCAACTTCGCGAACAACGCGCTTGCCGTATACGCCTCAGGCAAGTTGCACCCATACGAGCGCACGTTTTCTCCGCTCTTCGGGAAGAACCCGCAGGGTTTTAGAACCCCGACATGCGAAAGGAAGCAGAAGCCCGCGCCCGCCATGCATCCATTGAATCGACTCCGCGTGTGCACGCCCCTCTTCTCAACAAGCGCGAGAATCCTCGGCTCGCACGTTACGTGCAAAGGAATCGAACCTGTGGCATCCAAATCGAGAATCGTTTGAAGCGCGTCCTCGGTTTCGCTTGGGGAGAGACACTGTGCGCGAAGTCCCTCGCCTCGCCCGACGGGTACGAGGAAGAAGCAGTCCAGACGCGTCGCGCCCTGCTCTTCCGCGAAGGCATACATCTGCCGAAGCGTCCCTGCCGTCTGCCGTGTTACGCAGTGATTAATCTGAAAGGGAAGGCGAACGTGACGCGCCACTTCCATCGCACGAAGGGCAATATCAAAGGCTCCGGGGACTCCGCGGAAGGCATCGTGTGCTTGAGCATCCACGCCATCCACGCTGATCGAGAGCGCACGCACACCTGCAGTTTTAAGCGCAGAGAGTCGCTCCTCCGTCACGAAACGCCCGCAGGGAGCAAGGACGCACGGGAACTTTCTCGCTGTTGCGTACCGGACAAGCTCTTCGAGGTCGTCGCGACACATCGGCTCGCCACCGGTGAAAATAATAAGCGGATGGCAGTCGGCTTCATGGAGAGAGTCGATAACCCTGAAAGCCTCCTGCGTGGTTAGCTCGTCGGCATACGCTTCGTCCTTCGCTGCACCGCGACAATGGACGCACGCCATCGGGCAACGACGCGTGATCTCCCACGCCAGTACGCGAATGGGGAGCGCATTAACCACGGGTCAGCTCCTGAATAACGCGCAGGGCGTTCTCGACGTCGGCGAATCCGGCAATGCACGCATCCGCTCCGGCATGCTTCAAGGTCTCTTCGTCAACCCACCCGGTCGTAACCGCGAGGCAGGGGCACCCGATGGCGTGCGCCGCTTGGACATCTTTGGGCGTGTCGCCAATGAGTAAACGCGCCTCTGCCTTCAACGCTCGGGCACGCTCTTTGGCAACGGCGGCGATAACGTCCCGATCTTCGTGGTCGCTGGCATACGCGCCGAAGGTAAAGTTCTCGGCGAGCCCGGAATGAAGCAACTTGCTCCACGCAATCGTGCGGATATTCCCCGTAACGATACCCAGGCGGTACCCAGCCTCGCGCAAGGCGGGAAGGAGGTCGCGGACTCCGGGATAGACAAAGAGAGGCCCCGCCTTCAAGCGCGGGTCAAGTCTCTGAGTCAACGCGATGGCAAACGCTTCCTCCTTCGCCGGAGTCGACTCTACGCCACACGCCTTGGCAAGTCCGCGGATGATCGCCGTATCGGTGGCACCAACAAACGATGTCGCGCTGAGGTCAACCTCCACGCCATACGCATCTTGAAACGCGGCAGCGAAAGCCGGTCGCCCCAGCCCCTTGGCATGGAGAAGCGTCCCATCAATATCAAAGAGTATGGCGTTCGTCATCTGTTAAAACTTTTCCAAGGGCGGGTGGAGTAGGGGGCGCGACGCAGGCATTCCCCCGCGCTCCCTCTGCCTCGCTTAGAGCACTCCCGATGTGGTATCGGCGTCCGGCGCAGGGCGGAGCGCGGAGAGCTTGGGGCGTTGCCCGAAGAGCGCAGTCCCAATCCGTACATCCGTGGCTCCCTCCTCAATCGCGACCTCGAAGTCTCCGGACATTCCCATTGAGAGATGCGGTAAATCCAAACCGAACTGCGCCGAGAGCGAATCGCGCAACTCCCGAAGGCGGGCGAAGTGCTTTCTCGCGTGCTCGGGCTCAGGGTCGAAGGGAGCCATCGTCATCAGCCCCGTGAGGGTGAGAGCCTGCGCCTGATCGAGGATGTGCTCAATGACGCCCGGCACGGCTTCCGGGGTGAGCCCAAACTTCGAAGCCTCCCCGGAGACGTTGACTTCCAAGTAAATCTCCGGACGCGTCCCCGCCTGACGCGCCGCACTCTCCAGCACGTCGAAGAGCCTTGCGGAGTCGACCGCATGAATCGTTTCAAAGAGGCGAACCGCCTGACGCGCCTTGTTGGTCTGCAAGTGCCCGATCAAGTGCCAGTGCGCAGAGGATGGCGAGAGCGGAATTTTCCACGCCGCTTCCTGCACCTTGTTCTCCCCGAAGAGCGTCATCCCGGCATCCAAGGCGTCGCGAACCGTTTCGGGTCCGTGCGTTTTGGTTACGGCAACGAGCGTAACCTCCTCTGCCTTGCGTCCACTCCGCTCGGCGGCGGAGGCGATGCGTTCAAGGACACGGTCGTAAAGGGGAATGAGGTCGTTCATGGCATTACCTGAAGAAGGTGCGCATGGCAAGGGGCGGACGGCACGGCTGGTGCGTCGTCGCCGAAATAAAGGCTAAGACGGTAAAGCCCTCCAGGATCTGCTCCCCCGAGGCGTTGCGCACGTCATAGCGGAAGCGCACCGATGCGCGGACAGGCTCTTCCACAAAAACGTGGATCGTGAGCAGATCGTCATAGTACGCCGGCTTGTGGTAGGTCAGCTGAACCGAGACGATCGGCGTCATCACGCCCGCCTTCTCCATCTCGGCATAGGAGCCACACCCGCTCGCCCGCAGGGCTTCTCCACGCGCCTCCTCCAAATAAAGGAGGTAATTGCCGTGCCAGCAGACGCCCATTTTGTCGGTTTCTGCGTAGCGGACGCGCACATGATGCTCGTAGTGGAAGGGTAACATGGCTCGCTACTCGGCGTTCTTCTTGGCGCGAGATTTCCCGGTGCGATTCCCCGCTCGCCGGGGGGTGGCTGCCGGGATGGCGTAAGTCTCCGCCAATTCGGCGTAGTTCGGAATCTGCGCCTGGTAGGAACGCACCAGGCGTTTCAACGCATCGAACTGACGCACCGAGAGGAAATGGCGGTCCGCCAGTTGCGTCTTGAGGCTCTCCATGAAGGCGCGGTCGTCATAGATGTTGCGCCCGCGCTTCACGGGTTCATTCCACGCGGTTACAGTGGCAAGCGCATCCAGTAACGCCTTGGAGGCGTCTTCATTCTGCGGACGCTCCTCTTCCGCTTCCGGGCTGGCAATCCGCTGGAGCAGTTGCAACTGCTTCTGGGAGAGATCGCCCCGGCGGTCGAATTGCTCCTTGGTGGACGCGATAAAGGTCTTTTCCCAGTCGTTGAGTTCGCGACCCGAGTCGATCGTCTGGAAGAGCTTCTGAATCAGCTCCTGATTATCCGCCTTGGGCAACGCGCCAACGACGCGCTCCAAGTCCGGGAGCTGGGCGCGATAGGCAATCGCCATGCGCTTGAGCGTGGCGAGCTGCGCCTTGGAGAGCGAACCGCCCTCGGCGACAGTTTGACGCATATCGTTGAAGAAGGTCTCGTCGCTCCAGCTGACCTTTCCGTTCTTGGTGAGCGTTGGCTCTTTCCACTTTTGAATCTGCGCCATCTGCTCCAGAAGCGCGGAAACCTTTCCGGGGTCAGCCGCGAGCCACGCCGTCAACTTCGCATAGAAGTCGGCAACCTCCTGCTCCCAATTCAGCGAGCCTTCTGCCACCTTGTCCAGATTGTCCTCCATCTGCGCGGTGAACGCCACGTTGACGAAGTCGGGCATCTCTCTGAGGAGATAATCGGTGGCAGCAATCCCCATCTCGGTGGGGGTGAGCACGTGCCCCTTACCGCTGGAGATGTACTCTCGCGTGAGGAGCGTGCGGATGGTTGCTGCGTAGGTGGAAGGTCGCCCAATGCCGTTCTCTTCGAGCGCGTGCACGAGGGACGCCTCGTTGAAGCGTGCCGGCGGTTGCGTCTCCTTGCCCTCGCAGAGCCACTCCCGGCAGAGAAGCACATCGCCCGGCGTCAAGACGGGGAGCTTCTCGGCGTCGAGCTCCTCCTCGTCGTCCTTGAGGTCGTTCCACACATTGAGGAAGCCCTTGAAGACCACCTTTTGTGCCGATGCCGAGAAGCGGTAGCGGTGCTGAGTCTGGGGAGGCTCGACCGGCTCAAAGAGGAGCGTGGTGCGCTCAAGCTTTGCCGGAGCCATCTGGCTTGCCATGAACCGCCGCCAGATGAGGTCGTAGAGCTTGGCTTGATTGGCATCGACGCCATCCAAGCGCACCTTCGTGATGTCCGTTGGGCGGATCGGCTCGTGCGCTTCCTGCGCGTTCTTGACCTTGTTCCCGTAGACATTCGGCTTCTCGGGGACGCAGGTTGCGCCGAAGAGTTTTTCGATTTCGGCATTGACCGCTTCACGAATCGTCGCGCTCACGGTGTAGCCATCGGTACGCATGTAGGTAATAAACCCTTCCTCGTAGAGCGACTGTGCCAGGCGCATGGTTTGGTCGGGCGAATAGCCCAGTTGCGTCGCTGCAGCCTGCTGAAGGGTCGAGGTAATGAAGGGCGGTTGCGCTCGCCGGGAGAGCGTCTTCTTCTCTACCGCGCAGACGGTGAGCTGGTGCCCCTCCAAATCCCGCAACGCCGCCGTGGCGTCAGCCTCCGAGGCAATGCCGTGGATCTCTTTCCCATACGCCGAGAACTTGGGAGCCACGCCGTCGATCGAGGTCAACCGTGCATCGAAACAGCACTGCCCCTTCTCCAACCGCGCCCCCAAGAGCCAATAGGGCGTGGGCTTAAAGTCTTGAATGGCGCGCTCGCGGTCGACAATCAAGCGCAACGCCACGGACTGCACGCGCCCTGCGCTCCGCGCCCCGCGCACCGCGTTAGCGATGAGTTTGGAAATCTTGAACCCCGAAAGGCGGTCTTCAATGCGCCGGGCTTGCTGGGCGTCAACCAAGTTTTGGTCAATCGCCGTGGGGTGCTCCAGCGCGTTTAAGACGGCACTCTTCGTAACCTCGTTGTACCGCACCCGGTAGAAGGTGCGCTCGCCGGGGAGGTCTTTTAGGACTTCGTGGAGGTGCCAAGCGATACTCTCCCCTTCGCGGTCAGGGTCGCTTGCCAGATAAACCGTTGAAACCTTGGAGGCGGCTTTCCGCAAATCGTCAACCACCTTCTTCTTATCCGCCGGAACAACGTAGTTCGGCGCAAAGTGGTTAGCCGTGTTGACGCCCAAGACGAATTGAGGCAGGTCGCGAATATGCCCGACGGATGCCATAACCGCCACGTCCCCGGGGACATAGGTGGCGATTTTCTTCGCTTTCGAGGGCGATTCTACAATGATAAGCGCACGTGTTTTCTTCGTTGCCATAAAAGTTCCTATATAAGGTATAAAGAAATAGCACCTTCCGGGCTACTTGGCAAGCCTTTTTTCTACCATAGCAAAAGAAAAGCCCCCACTTTCAACATTTTTTCACGGTTTTTCGCTCTTTTCTCCTAAACCACTCCTCCCTACCCCCCGCAACCGCGTTTCCCCTCTCTCCGCACCGCGTTTACCCCAAACGCGAACCGAC
>CAVDHG010000005.1:0-11117 GCA_963608725.1 Agathobacter rectalis
CGCACCGCGTTTGACCCAATCTCGGTGCGGACAGACCCCAAACTCGGTTGCGGGGGGATTTCAGGGACGAGCGCGGGTGAGTTTGCATAAGTGCTTGATTTTCCGATGGGCGATTCGCGTCTTTTTCGGAATAAACCCTTGCCCTTTCCGGGGATGCGCCGAAAAGGGCGCAAATCGGGGGCGCAAGCGGGGCAAAAGTGAACCCAAAAAGAGGGGTGTCCGCACCGCGATCGAGGTGAGGTCGGTTCGCGTTTGGGTCAAACGCGGTGCGGAGAGACCCCAAACTCGGTTGCGGGGGTGGGGTGGGAAGGGGGGAAAAGTGGGGGAGCGGGGTTTTGTTTTTGGAGGTTTGTGGTAAAATGCGGGGCTTTCCCGGAGGATTTTATGCCGGGAAGCAGAGAAGTTGAGGCATCTTATGCAGATTACGATATTGCCTTCGTTGTTGGCGGCGGACTTAGGAAATCTCCGCGCAGAGATCGGGCGCGTGGCGTCATCGGGAGCCGACGCCCTGCATTTGGATGTGATGGATGGGCACTTTGTGCCGAATCTCTCCTTCTCGCCGGACACCTCGGCGTTGTGCCGGGCGTCGCTTCCGGAGGGTTACCCCATCAATACCCACCTCATGATGACCAATCCGGAGCGTTACGCCGAGCGGTTCGCCCAGCGGGGGAGCACCACGGTGCAATTCCACTTGGAGCTCCGCGACCAACTCGACGTTCGCGCCCTGGCGGCGGAAGTGCATAGTCTGAACGTGCGCGTGGGGTTGGCTCTCAATCCGGACACGCCTGCCGAGGTGGCGTTGCCTTTCTTAGATTGCGCCGACGAACTCTTGTGCATGACGGTCTTTCCGGGTTACGGCGGGCAAGCCTTCATGGCAGAGGTGCTCCCGAAGATTGCGACGTTGCGCCACGCAGCTCCGGCACTGGATATTATGGTTGACGGCGGCATCAACTTCGAGACGGCGGAGCAGGCAGCGCAGGCGGGGGCGAATGCCTTCGTGGCAGGTTCCTTCCTCTTCAAACAGCCGGATATGGCTTCGGCAATTGCCGAGATGCGCGAGCGGTGCACCAAAGCCTTTAGGGCGCATTGAGTCGAGCCGTGGATACGCTGAGGGTTTCGAAGGAGTTGGGGCGGTATCCCGTTGGGGTGCTGTTGTGGAAGTACTCCGCGCCGGCAATCGTCGGGATGCTGGTGATGGCACTCTACAACGTGGTTGACCGGCTCTACGTGGGGCGGTGCGTGGGGCCCGATGGGCTTGCCGGGTTTGCCCTGACCTTCCCGCCGGCGATCCTCATGCTCGCCTTCGGCGTGCTGATCGGCGTAGGGACGGCGACGCGGATTTCGATTGCCATGGGGCAGGGGAAACGGCAGGTGGCGGAGTGTTACCTGGGGCAAGCGACGTGTATCTATATGGTGCTCTCCTTCCTGGTCTATCCTGTGGCGGCATTCTTCGTGGAGCCGATTCTCCGGGCAACGGGCGGGACGGAGGCGACGATTCCGGCGGCGGCAGGGTATCTGCGCATTTACTTTTGCGGGGCGATCTTCCAATACATGAGCTTCGGGCTGAACCACACGTTGCGGGCGGTGGGCTATCCGGGGAAGGCGTTGGCGACGATGCTGATGGGTGCGGTGCTGAATGTGGTGCTCGACCCCTTCTTTATCTTCGACGAAGTGCCGTTGGGGTTCTGCACGTTGCCGGCGTTGGGGATGGGGGTGCCGGGGGCGGCGGTGGCAACGCTCCTTTCGTTGGCGGTCTCGGCGGCGTGGGTGGTGGCGCACTTCCTGCGTCCGGGAGCCGAGCTGAGGTTGAAGGCTGGGTACATCAAGATTTATAAGCCCCTCATCCGGGGCGTGATCAGCGTGGGGCTGCCTCCCTTTGCGCTCAACCTCGTGGGGAGCGGCGTGATGGCTCTCTACAACATTCTCTTTCGCGCCTTCTCGGCAACGGAGGAGATCGCGGCGCGAGAGATTGCCACGGTGGGCATTGTGATGACGGTGCAGATGATTGCGTGTATGCCGGTGCTGGGCGTGGCGCAGGGGATGCAGCCGATCCTCGGATTCAACTACGGCGCGAAGCGGTATACGCGCCTGCGGGAAACCTTTAACCTCGCAGCGTGGTTGGGCGGGGGATACATTGCGCTCTGCACGGTGCTCATTGTGCTCTTCCGCAGACCTATCCTCCTGATCTTCTGCAAGGAGAGCATGGCGGCGGATTTGATTGAATTCGGCGCGAGGGAGATGGCAATCTTCTTCTACGGCTTTGCGCCGGTGGGCTACTCGATCCTCGTGGGGCAATACTTCCAGAGTATCGGGCGCGGAGGGATTAGCCTGATAATGAGTCTGTCGCGGCAGTGCTTCCTCTTGGTGCCTCTGATGGTCGCGCTTCCCTTTTGGTTGGGGACAGATGGTGTGTGGTGGGCAGCTCCGATCTCCGACATCTTGGCGGCGTTCGTGGCGGTGGGCTTCCATCTGCAGGAGAGGCGGAAGCTCAATGCCCTCATCGCCCGCGCTTAAAGCTCGGCTTCCCGCTTCAAGGGAGGAAGAGCTTATGCTAAAATACCCCTACCAACCGGGAAAGGAATCAGGCAATGATGAAGCGTGTTTTAGGGGCGGTGCTCCTGCTTGTGGCAACCGGGGCGCGTGCAGCCCTGACGGATCTCACCTTTGAGCCTTCGGGCGTGCCGGCATTTATCGGCAGGAGCGATGTGGCTCTGGGTAAACTCACCTTCACCTCCGACCGAGCGCAAGAGCGCGGGACGGTCTCGCTCTCGCTGGAAGGGACAGATCTGCGCAACCTAAAGAGCGTCTTCCTCGGTAAGACCAAGGGGCGGCTCATGGGCAAGAAGGCGGAGTTCAAGGTGCCGATCCAAAAGGGCAATAATGCGTACACGCTCTTTGCGGAGCCTGCGCCGAAGGCGAACTTGCTCGGGAAACTCGTCTTTGCCGGGGTGAGCGTGCGGATTGGGAGCCTGGTTACGCGCCCGAATCAGAAGATTGTAGACGCCGACCGCGAGAGCAAGTGTTTCCGCATTCCGGGCATTGTGCAGACGCCGAAGGGGACACTCGTCGCCGTCTTTGATAATCGCTTCCACCACGCGGGCGACCTGCCGGCGGATATCACGGTGGGCGTGAGCATCTCGCGGGATAAGGGCACCACGTGGTCGCCCATCCGCACGGCGATGGATTATAAGGCTCTTCCCGGAGGAAAGGGTATTGGCGACCCGACGATCCTCGTCGACCCCTCGAACGGGCGCATTTGGGTGGCGGCGTTGCGTGCGCCGGAATCGGGGCATCCGATATGGTCTTCCTCGACGGGGACGGTTGACCCCAAGGCGTGCGGGCAGATGATTTTGGCGTACTCGGATAACGAGGGCAAAACGTGGTCGAAGCCCATCAATATCACGGCGGACGTGAAGCGGTTGGAGGATGCGGACACCAAGGATTGGGGCTTGCTCTTCCAGGGACCGGGCGCGGGCATCGCGATGGCAGATGGCACGCTCGTCTTCCCGGCGCAAATCTGGGGCAACAAAGGTAAGCGCCCCTGCTACGGCGTCTTGGTCTATTCGAAGGATCATGGCAAGACGTGGACAAGCTCCAAGGCGATGCCGTTCGGTTGGTCGGAATCGACCGTGGTGCAGTTGGCGGATGGTTCGCTCCTCCTCAATACCCGCGAGGGCGGAGGGCCTGCCACGCGTATCACGGGGCGGACGAAGGATTTGGGGCAGACGTGGGAGAAGGTCGAGACCACCCCGTTGCGTCAGCCGAACAATCTCTGCCAAGCAGCGATGCTCGCAATGAATGGGAAGCTCTACTTCTCCAACCCCGCCTCTAGTGCACGCGACACCATGACCCTACGCGTCTCCTCGGACGATGGGAAGACGTGGTCGGACGGGATTTGCTATGACCCGCGCAAGGGGGCGGGTTACTCCTCGCTCTGCCCGGTGGGGAAGGACTCCATCGGCGTGCTCTACGAAGGCGAGAGCGACTACCACTACTTCCTGCGGATTCCGCTGGACGAAGTGCGGTAGGTGCGCCGGGCGATGGAGGCGTTCACACTCGAGACGCCTGCGCGGCAGTGCCCCTTCTTGGCGTTGGACTTCGAAACCACGGGGGTGGTGAAGGGGTATCCGAGCTTGCCTTGGCAGGTGGGCGCGGTATCCCTGCGTGGGGGCGCGGTGGATTTAAACGCGCCCCGGATGGATTCCTATATGCGGGTGCCGGAGTCGTGGCCCTTCTCGCGTCATGCGCCGGGGGAGCATCGGGCGAATCGCGAACGCATTGCCTCGGCTCCGGAAGCTCTGGAGGTGTGGCAGAGATTGCACGCGTTGATGGTTCAGGCAGTGCCGGTGGCGCACAATGCCGGGACGGAGCGAGGCGTCCTCTTGCACTTGGCTCCGCTGGCGCGGTATCCGCTGTGGGTGGACACGCTTCCCTTGGCGCGGGCGATTTACCCCAAGCTTCCGGGCGGGTATGCCCTGGAGCGGATACTCCCCACGCTGGGCTTGCAGGCGAGGCTCTCGGCTCTGGTGCCGGGGCGCGAGGCGCATGACGCCTTCTATGACGCGGTGGCGTGTGCGCTCCTCTTGGAGCATATCCTCTCCCTGCCGGGGTGGTCGGCTCTTACGGTGGGGGGCTTAGTGGAGGCTTGTCGTGGCTCTTAAAGCTCAAACCTTTTCTCCGGCGATGGCGTCGGGGGCTTCGGCGGCTCTGGGCGTTGCCGGGCTTTTCGCTTTCCTCAACACGATGGCTCTGGCGCAAGGCGGGAGCGTGGATGTGGAGGGGGTGAGCTTCCAGGCGTTCCTCTCGGGTCAGGTGCTCTCGGTGGGGCTGCTGGCGATTCCCGTGGCGATTGTGCTGGGGTTTCGAGAGGGGAGGCGCAAGCTCGCCGAGTGGATGCGCTGGGGTGAAGCGGGGCTGAGCTTGGGGCGTTTCATCGGGATCGCGGTTGTCATTTTCTTCGCGATTCAGGGACTGCTTGAAGTGGCATCGCCCGCCGAAGAGCAGGCAGTGGTGCAGATGCTCTCGGGGATCTCGGGCTGGGAGCGCGTGGTGATGGCGGGGATGCTCTGCGTGGTCGTGCCCCTCGTGGAGGAGACGGTCTTTCGCGGGATTCTCTTGGGGGCACTGCCCAGGAAAATCGGCTTGCCCTTGAGCGCGGGGGCGTTCGCGCTGGCGCACGGGTTGGGACTCTACTTCTTCCCGCTCTTCTTTATAGGCTGGGTGTTGGGACTGCTTGCGCTGAGGCAACGCGCCCTCCTGCCGGGGATTGTCCTCCACGGCTTAATTAACCTCACCGCCTTTCTCCTCGTGTAAAACAAAAAAGCGCGGAGGCGACCAAAGTCGGTCGCCTCCGCGCTAATAAAGAGGAGCGAAAAGGAAGTTAGAGCCCTTCGCGCATCCGCCGGGAGGTGCGGACGGCGCAGAACGCCTTCCCGCACATGGAGCAATGGTCATCGTTATGCGCCGAGCCGGACTCTGCGCGGGTGCGGAGCCAACGTTCGCGGGCGGCACAAGGGTCGATGGCTTCGGCGAACTGCGCGTTCCAATCAAAGGCGTAGCGGGCGGCAGCCATGCGGTCATCGCGGTCGCGTGCTCCGGGAAGACCGCGGGCGACGTCTCCGGCGTGGGCGGCGATGAGGTAGGCAATGCACCCTTGGTGGACCTCCTTGGCATCGGGTAAGCCGAGGTGCTCGGCGGGCGTTACGTAGCAAAGGAGGCTTGCGCCGTAGGTGGCGGCGGCGGTGGCTCCGATGGCGGAGACGAGGTGGTCATATGCCGGGGCGATGTCGGTTACCACGGGGCCCAGGACGTAGAAGGGCGCGCCGTCGCACAGCTCCTGTTCGCGCTCCATGTTCATCTGAATCTGGTTGAAGGGAATGTGTCCGGGGCCCTCAACCATCACCTGCACGCCACGCGCCCGGCACTTGCGGACAAGCTCGCCCAGGACGGAGAGCTCGGCGAATTGCGCTTCGTCGCTGGCGTCCGCCAGGCACCCGGAGCGCAGACCATCGCCGAGGGAGACCGTAACGTCGTGCTCGGCGAGGATGTCGAGGACGGCGTCCCAGTGCGTATAAAGGGGGTTCTCGGCGTTGTGCTTCTTCATCCACTCTGCCATGATGGCTCCCCCACGGGAGACGATCCCCATCTTGCGCTTCATGGCAAGCGGGAGGTGGGCTTGCAGGAGCCCGGCATGAAGGGTCATGAAGTCGACGCCCTGCTCCGCCTGCTCGCGGATCACTTGCAAGAGAAGCTCCGGATCCATCTCGGGGATCTCGCCATCGAGGCGCGAGATGGTCTCATAAACCGGCACGGTGCCCAGGGGCGCGGGGGAGTGATCGAGCATCCCCTGGCGGATGTCGCGCAACTCCTTGCGGATGTCCTCCCCGCTCTTGCCGGAGCCGACGGAGAGATCCATAACGAACTGCGCCCCGGCGTTGAGGGCAACGTCGAGCTTCGTCAATTCATCGCCCTTGCCTGAGCGCGTGGGGGAACGCCCGAGGTTGGCGTTAATCTTGGTTGCGAAGAGGCGACCGACGCCGGTGGGGCGGACGCCTTTATGGGCGGGGTTCAGCGGGATGACGGCGCGTCCGGTGGCGACTTCGGCGAGGACGGCTTCCGCGGAGACGTTTTCGGCTTGCGCCACGGCTTGCATGGCGTCGGTAAGGATTCCCTGTTTGGCGGCTTCGAGTTGAGTCATAGCTCCGTGCCCTTCAAAGTAGTAGATACGAGAAACCTCTCTATTATACTATAAGTGCGCGGGAGGTCGAGGCGCAGAAGAGGGGAGGCGGGCTCTTAGAGTTGGGCAGTCTCGGGCGCAGGTGCGGCGTCGCTCCACCCGCCACCGAGAGCTTTGTAGAGCGTGATGACGTCGGCAAAAAGCGTGGCGCGGTGTTCAACGAGGGCTTCTTGGGCGGTGAGGAGGGAACGCTGGCGGGTGAGGACGTCCTCAATATCCTTTGAGCCATTCTTGTAGAGGGAATCGGCGATTTCGAGGGCTTGCTTGCAGGCGTTCTCATTGGTGCGCAGGTCAGGCGTCCGGAGCGATTCGTGCTGGAGGGCGCGCCATGCCGTCTCGGCTTCTTGGTAGGCAAGGAGCACGGTGTCCTGGTAGTCGGCAACGGCGGCACGCAGGGAGGCTTTCGCGCTTTCGACCTGTTTGCGCCAGGTGCCGAAGCCGAAGATGTTCCAGCTCACGGAGGGGCCGAGGGACGCCGAGCGGGTGTAGGAATTCCACGGGGAGAGATCCGGCGAGGAAAGCCCGAGGCTCCCATTCAGCGCGAAGGAGGGGTAGAGGGCAGCTACCGCCACGCCCACCGCTGCGCTCTGGGCGTGGACAGTCTCCTCGGCGGTGCGGACGTCTGCCCGGCGACGGAGGAGTTCGTTCTGGGGCACCTTGGGGGTAGCCTCGGGGAGCAACATGGCGTCGGTCGTCTCCAAGATGCGAGCGCGGGTTGAGTAGGGGGGCAGACCCGAGAGTTTGTCGAGGAGTAATCCCGAAGCGGTGAGGCTTTGGCGGAGCGTGGGGAGAGAGGCGCGGGTGTTGGCAACTTGGGCTTCCGCGGTGAGGAAGTCGTAGCGGGAGGCTTCGCCATTCTCGTATTGCTTACGGATGCGCTCAAGGTTCTTCTCTTGGAGAGCGAGGTTCTCTTCGGCGATGGCGCACTGCGCAAGCCACCGGCGGACGTTAACGTAAGCGGTGGCAATCTCGGCAGTGAGGGAGACGCGCAAATCCTCAAGCGTGTAGGCAAGCCCTGCCTCCTCGGCTTCGGCGCGCTCTTGCTCCCGGCGAAGACCGCCAAAGATGTCGATCTCCCAGCGAGCGTCCGCCGTGGCACCGATGTGTTTATCCCAACCCTTGGTGGCACTCTTGCCTTCCCATCCGCGGCTGAAGGTGTAGGAGCCGTTGGCAGTGAATTGTGGCCAGAAGGAGGCTTCGGTCTGCTCACGGGAAGCGCGGGCGGAGATGAGGCGTTCGCGGGCAGCTTGGAGGGTCGGGGCGTTGGCAAGCCCTTGCGCAATGAGCGCGGAGAGAGTGGGGTCTTGGAAGTGCTCCCACCACTGGGCAAGAGAGTAGACGGCGTCCTCGGAGCCTCCAAGGAGGGGCTGCTCAGGCTTGATTGGCTCCGGGGCTTGGTAGTCGGGACCCACGGTGCACCCGCAGAGGAGGCACCCGGCGATCGCCAAAGGGCAGGAGAGCGAGGAGAAGCGCGGAAGCATGGCGAACATGACGGGGTTAGACGCGGGAGACGGATTCGATGACGACAGGCGTGGAGGGAACGTCCGCCATCCAGCCGTGCGTCCCGGTGTTCACTTGCTCGATGGCGTCCACAACGTCGAAGCCGTTCGTGACGCGTCCGAAAACGGCGTAACCGAAGGCGGAGGGGTTGGGGGCGCGGAAGTCAAGGAAGTCGTTATCTGCCGTGTTGATGAAGAACTGCGCGGTGGCGGAGTGGATCTCTGGCGTGCGCGCCATGGCAAGGGTGTACTTCCTATTCTTAAGACCGTTCGCCGCTTCGTTCTGGATGGGGGCGTGCGTGGGCTTCTGCCGGAGATCGGCGTCGAACCCACCGCCTTGGATCATGAAGCCGGCAATGACGCGGTGGAAGAGCGTCCCGGCGTAGAAGCCTTCGTCGACGTAGCGCAGGAAGTTGGCGACGGTTTCGGGGGCGGAGGTTTCGTCCAGCTCCGCAGTGATGTCGCCGAGGGAAGTCTTAATAAGGATAGTCGTCATAGGGGGGAACCTTCCTTTCGCGGGTAGTATGGCAAAGACGCGCAGGAGACGCAAAGTCCTTTTCGCCCGGCGTGCGCCCTCTGCATACAGAGAAACACAGGTTAATCGCCCTCGGTAAAGAAGCGCATACTGCTCTTCTTATATTCATGGGTGGAGAAGAAGACGCGCCCGGCTTCCGGCGGGAGGGCAAGGAGGCGGGAGAGGCGCGAGAAGGTTTGGTAGCCTTCCAGCCACGATGTTTTGTGGATCATGGCGTAGAGGGAAAAGGGGAAGGTCTCGGAGGGCGGGCGAGCGTAGCAGTGCGTAACATCCGGGTCGCCTGCCAGGCGACGCCCGAAGGTGTTGAGTTCCGCCTGCGGGACGCGCCAACAGCACATGCCGTTGGCTATAAAGCCACTTGCGCGATGGCGCAGAAGGAGGGCGAAACGTCTGAGGCGACCGGAGTCTTGCCACCGTTGCAAGGTGGGGATGTCCTCGGAAAGGAAGGGAGCCTCGGGGTTTAAGGTGTCCTCTTGGTATCGCCGGACGAGTGCTTGCTCCTCACGCGTGGGGAGTCCGCCGAGGGGATGGTGGGGGAGCGAGGGGGGCGAGAACTCGGTATGCTCGTCGCGCTCATGGGTGCCGGGGTCGAAGACGACGTCGATCTTGTAGCGCGTGATTGCCGGGTGCGCGGTGGGATGGAAGGGTGCGAGCTTCCGGACTTCATCGTCGAAGCGGTCAGCGCGGGCAACGAGCGTGAACCAGAAGTTGGGGAAGGGGGCGTAGTTCGCGGAGGTGATGCCGTCCACGCTGAAATCCTCGGGCCATCCGCGCAGGTAGGCATGGGTAACGCCGGGGTGTGCGCAGATAGTGCGAGCTGCCTGCGCTAACGCTTCGCCCTCGGCACGGAGCGAGAAGAGACAGCTACTATAGCCCAGATGGCGGGCATCGAAGACGCCTCCAATACGGCGGACAATCCCGCGTTCGCGCAAGCGGAGGATAAAGTCGAGAAGAGCTCTGGGGCACGTGTCTAAGTTTGAAGCGAGCGTGTCAAGCGGACGTGGCGTCAGGGGCCAGGGGCGTTGCAGGGCGTAGAGCCATTCGGCTTCGGCGTGAGAGAGGGTCATGGGGTTGGCTCCTCGGGTTGGGGAGCTGTTGGCGCAGTCAGGATGCCGAGCAACGAGCCCTGGTCGTTCGCGCCGGGCGGGATGGGGGAAGAACCGAGCACGATCATTTGCGCAAGCGTGTTGTCGAGGGCTTGGAGGGTGCCTTGTTCGTCGGGGAGGTCACTAAAGGGTAAGATCGCCGGTGACTGGCTCTCCGGCAGGGTGAAGAAAGCCGTCTCAATGGGTGTATCTTCCGGGATGTTCAGGGCGTGGCGGACGAGTAGGCGATAGAGGGGCAACTGGAAATCCTTCCACGCGGTCTTGGTGTAGTGCACGCCGTTGGGGGCGTCGCCTTTGTTCGCCGTTTTGTAATCGATGATGCGCCATGCTCCGGAGTGCGTGTTCCGGTCAATGCGATCAATCCTGCCGTGGAGGATGAGGGTTTTGCCTTGGATGGTGCGCGGGACGTTCTGGATGTTCTTTTCCGTGTAGAGCGTCTGCCATCCCGCGCTTCGGCTCTCACACTCAGCATCCATGGCAGAGACAATCCGCGCCCGCGCCATCTTCTTTCCGATGAGGAGTGCCGCTTCAGGAGAGTCGCCGTAACGCAAGGCGAAATGGCGATCGAGCTGTTCGCAGAGCTTGTGAGCGAGGATGCTCGGCTCGGAGTCCTCATAGTCGCGCAGGTGGGCGAGCACGTCGTGGACGATTGTGCCAAGGACGGCGCGGGAGAGATCTTCGGAAGGCAGGTCGGTGTCTCTCAGGCGCAGGACGGACGCTAGCCAATACTCTAAGGGCGAGGAGAGAAAGAGCCGGATGTCCGAGGCGGAAACGCGCGTTATCGTGGCAGGTCGCCATGATACGGGATTCGTCTTGAAGGCGAGCGCACTTGAAACCTCTTGAATGCTTGAGGCGTGTTTATCGGGAAGCGAGAAGAATGCCTTCGCTCGGCGTTTCCGTTGCTCCGGGGTGCATTGGAAGAAAAGGCGCGAAGGCTTCACCCATTCTCCCCGCGTATTCGTCCGGGAGCAAAGCAAGCAGAGATTCTCCGCTTGGCGCATGGCGACGGCGGTTGAAAGAATATAAGCATCGCGAGCGAGGCGGGTCTGATCGGAGCGAAGCCCCAGTCGCCTCCGGAAGTCATTGGGCAGGAAGGCGTCATCAAAGGTGGTGTCCGGGAAGATACCTTCCTCTAGCCCTGCCATGATAAGGACGGGCGCAGGCGACCAGAGAATCTCTTGACGTCCCTCGTAAGCGCAATCAGCATGTGTGCGGGCAGGGTTGAGCTTTATCGCACGAAG
>CAVDHG010000005.1:11378-21614 GCA_963608725.1 Agathobacter rectalis
TTCGCCCGAGAATGCGAGGAAGTCTTCGAGCGTGCTGGGGCAGTGCTCTTCTTGGATTTGATCGTATTCACTTCGCAGTGTGGCGTAATCCGTTCCGCAACTTGAAGGAATCTCCGGCAAGGTGAGCATCCGGCACAGATTTCTTGGCGTGGGTTCTTTAAGGAGGGCTTCCAGCGCAATGAGAGCAAGAGCAGGAGGTTGAGACGCTAAAGCGACGGGTTCGGGTTCGAAGACGGTTATGCCGTGCTCCCCCAAGCGCGTAGTGAGCACTGGCATAGTTTCGCGATTAAGAATGCCGAGGCAAAGCTCTGAGGGCGTTATAGGTTGCTTCTGCGAGAGGAAGGCGTCAATCCTCTTTGCTTCTTCCGCGGGGGTCTCTGCGAGGACAAGCGCGTCATCGGGAAGGGGGATAGGACACCTCGCCCACTTCTCGGGAAGGGGAAGACCGAAGGACGAGAAGCTTTTCGCTTCCTCGGGGTTGGCTTGGACGAGGATGTCGCAATGCGGGGCGTGCTCTAGGAGACGCGTTAGTGCTGGCATGAAGTCCGGGACGCACGCCATGATAAGGTGCCAATCCGCCTCGCGAGGTTGCGCCGTTCGCAGGGCGGAGAGTTGAAGGTCGGCAGGATCGGAGAGCCCATCCTTGGCAAGGAGCTCGCGAGCCTTACACTCCAGTGCCGCCAGGGCTTGCCAACGGCATTGTTCGCGTTCGCTCAGTTGCTTCGTCTCGGGGTGCGTAGAGACGCCTTCAAAATCAAGCCCGGCTTCGACCAACGTAGCACGTAGAGCGATGAAACGTTCGGCGACGGCATAACGCGCTGCCGGGCGCTCAAGCCAATGTTTCTCCCCGGGGAAGAGCCAAGCGGACAACGTCTCCTCGGTGTCGGCATCGTGTAGCCACTCGAAAACACGATTCCAGACTTGCAACATCTCCGTCGCTGAAGCCACGGGCGGGGCATCCTCCGGCATGAAGAGATTCGGCAAGCTTGCCGGCAGAATGATCCGAACGCCATGGAATGCCCCATAAGTGGCGGTCAACGCATCACGTAACCGGCGCAGAGCAAGCGAAGTCGGCACGCAGAAGATCAGATTGTGGGGCAGACTCTCCTGCCATTGCTCTCGGCACCACGCGACGATTCGCTCCGGCGCGGCAGTGTCGCGCCCGATGAAATGGAGGCGTGGAGAGGCAGACATCCCGAAATCCTATCTGCTCGCACAGAGAGCCACCCCAAGAAGTGGAGCATCATCAATATGGACAATCTCTGCGGAGAACCCCCGGGGAGCCAAAAGAGTTTCCAATTGTTCCTGCACAAGCTCGATAAAGGGGACACATGCCGTCTTCCAGAAGGTGGAGCCGTCGGCATTGATGCGGAGCGTTCCGCCCCGCACTTCCCGCGCTTCGGCGGAGTGGAGAGCCGTCGCCGCGATATTAATGGAGGCAAAACGTGCGGCGCGCTCGTACATGGGGCAGATGAGCGCACGGATCGTCTCCGCTTCGCTTGTCGAACAAGGCAGAAGCTCCGGATTCTTTCCCGCGCAGAAACTGTCTAGCTCGACGTTCGTGAAGGCACGATCGCGTAGAGCCTCGCAAAGCCCTAGAGAGAATAGATTCTCTTCCGCGGCTGCGTGCAGGATCTCCGTCCCGAGGGGCCCGAGGTGAACGCCAGAGATGCATCGCTCCCAGAGGGCGCGTCCATTCCCCGTGTGAGCCTCGTGGCGTTCGTCAAAGCGCGAGAGCGTGAAGCGGGAGAAGTTCCCGGATTCACAGTTAATTGGATAAAGGGCGTCCGGCAAAAGCCCCTTACTTTTTTTAATCTTTGCGCCGCGCTCGGCATACGCCGTATTCGTCCCCGTGCCGAGGATGAACCCGACGTACCCGGCTCGCGGTTCGGCTTCAACATGGGCGTAAGCGGCGAGTAAGGCGGCAACGGTGTCATTGAGCACGCAAACAGAACACCCTGGCACACCGCGAGCGTCCAGAGCCTGCTCCAAATCGCGCACAACGTTACTCCCGACGATAGCCGTCGCCTGGATCCCCTTCGTCCAATAGAGGAGCTTGCCCGCGCCATCGACAGGGTAGGAGAAGCAGTACCCGATGCGCTCCCCGGGGCGAACGTTCGGGAGAAGCGTATCGCAGAGCAACGTATAAAAGGTCTCGTGGTCGACGGCTCCGCGAGAGCCGGGCATATAACCATGCAGAAGGTTGAGGACTTCCGGAACCCCGTTCTCATCAAAGCGGATACGCGCCGAGCGGATATTCGTCCCGCCCACATCAAAGACGGGAATCTCGCAACACCGTGGCACCCGTTCGCATATCGGGAAGTCGGAGGGGATCATGGGTAGACTCCCTTCCCCGGCTAGCCCCCGCGTCATCTCCTCGCGGAAGGAGGCGAGAAGCTCTTCGGCGTTTTGAACCTTGGGGTCAAACCCGTTTTCCTGCAAGAACTTCATTCAGCACCTCTTCAGGGACGTGGCAACCGGTTTTAACTTCGCCGAAGGTAACGGGTAAGACAAAGCGCACTTCGCCCCCGGCTTTCTTCTTGTCGCGTGCAAGAAAACCGCGCAGTTGCTCGGGCGTTTCGTCTGCGGGAATCGCGGTGGGCAACCCGAGAGTCTGCAAGTCTGTCTCAATGCGTTCGGCAAGACCGCGTTGCGCGAGCCCGAGCCGTTCGGCGAGATGCGCAGCCGCCACGGTGCCAATCGCAACCGCTTCCCCGTGCGCCACGCGGAACTCGCTCGCAGCCTCCACCGCGTGCCCCACCGTATGCCCGAGATTGAGCGCGGCGCGTCGACCAGTCTTTTCAAAGGGATCTTCTTGAATCGTGCGAACCTTGACGCCCGCTGAGCGGATGACGAGTTGCGCGAGGAAGTCGGAATCCGTGCGCCGGGCATCAAACTGACGCAACGCCTCGGCAAGGGCGGGGTCACCAATCACGGCGTGCTTATACGTCTCTGCCAAACCGCACCGCACTTCACGCTCGGGAAGCGTCTGCAAGGCGTTGGTCTCTGCAAGCACGGCGCACGGCGGATGGAAGGCTCCGATCAAGTTCTTCCCCGCGCTCAGGTCCGCGCCCGTCTTGCCTCCGATTCCGGCATCGACCATCGCCAGCAGGCTGGTCGGGAGATTGATCCACCGAATACCGCGAAGCCACGTTGCCGCCGCGAACCCGGTTAGGTCTCCCGTTACGCCACCGCCCAAGGCGAGCACCACATCATTCCGCTCCAACCCCGCCTTGCACATCGCTTGCCAGAGTTGCTCAACAGTCCCAAGCGTCTTATGCTCTTCGCCAGCCGGGATCTCCACGCATGGCACATTCCCCCCAAGGAGAGAGACCACGCGCTCACGGTATAAAGGCAGGGTGTTGGAGTCACCAACAAGGAGCAGATGCGCCGGAGTGGGCGTCAGTCGCGCCACCACTCTGGGCAACTCTTCCCACGCATCCGGAAGGACAATAACCGGATACGGATTCCCCATGCCCGAAACGATATACCGCCCTGCCACAGCGAGGACTTTCGGCCACACCTCCTGCGGGGGCAAGTCTCCGGAGAGTACCACCGAGAGCGGGAAGGAGGCATAGTGCGCCTTACGTTCCTCCAACGTCTTGCGAAGAGCTTCCGCATCCTTGGAGAAGGGGCGACTTCCCGCCTTTCGCTCCACGCGCCGAGCGAGCACTTCCACAGGCGTATGCAGGCAGACGATCGGCGCGCACGCCTCGGCGCAAGCGCGATTCTCCGGACGCAACAACGTGCCTCCGCCAAGAGCCACCACCGCATCCGGCTTCTGAGCGCAGAGATCCTTCAAGGTCGCAGTCTCAACGTCGCGAAAAGCTTCCCCGCCGGCTTTCGCCACGTACTCGGGGATGGACATTCCCAGCCTTCGCTCTACAAGTGTGTCGAGATCCAGCGCTTCTTTGCCGAGCGCAACGGCGAGGTTCCGCGCACAGGTGGACTTCCCAGTTGCCGGCGGACCGTAGATAAAAAGTGTTGGTGCACTGAAGAGTGCATTCATGGCGTATCTCCAAAGGGGGAATGGAAGAGTGCAGTGGCGTGCTGACGCGCCGCTTCGCCACCCCCCAACATGCGGGTAAGCTCGTCGAGCCGAGCACCGTCGCTATCCAGCAGGCGAATCGAAGTGTGCGTGCGCCCGGCTTCTTCGGTTTTGACAACGCACAGATGCGTTTGCCCAAAGACGGCGACGAGCGGTTGATGCGTAACGCAGATGACTTGGCGCGACTCCGCGAGCACGCGCAGTTTCTCGCCCACGCGCCGGCACACCTCGCCTCCGATATTGGCGTCAATCTCGTCAAAGACAAGCGTCGGCACAGCGTCATGCCGGGCAAGCACCGCCTTGATCGCCAGCATCACCCGCGCAATCTCTCCGGAGGAGGCAATCTCCGCCAGGGGTTGTGCACGCTCACCCGCGTTGGGCTGAAAGAGGAAGATCGCCTTGTCAAGCCCGCTTGCCTGCGGTGCACAAGGCTCAAGTGCCACCGAGAAGGACGCTTTCGGGAACCCCAAGTCGCGCAGAGCTTGCGAGATGGCATCCCCCAACTTCGGAGCAGCACTCTGCCGTTTAGCGCGGAGGGCTGCACCAGCTTGCTGGACGCCTGCTTCCGCTTGGCGGACGGCTTCCTCCAGAAGGGCGATGTCGCCCTCTGCCGAGCGCAAGGCTTCCTCTTGCTCCGCCATTTCCTGCGCGTGCCGGAGGACGTCTTCAATCGTGGGACCGAACTTTCGGCGCAACCGCTGAATCTGCGCCATGCGCCTTTCCAACGCTTCTAGCGCAGCAGGATCGGCATCAATGCGTGAGAGACTTTGCGCCATCGCGCCGGAGAGGTCTTGCACCTGCGCCTGAATTCCCTCAAGCTCGGTGCTCCACTCGGAGGCTTCGGGGAGGAGCTTTTCCAAATCGCGCAACGTACGATGCACGAGCGTGAGCTGTTCGCTGAGCGCGTCCTCCCCATCGGTCAGACGGTCGGTTAGGGCGTTTCCTAAGGCGAGAATCTCTTCGGCGTTCGCGGCGGCGGCGTGGCGGGCAATTAAGACTTCGCCATCTTCCTCCGTGGGCGCAACCTCTCGGATCTCCGTAAGGTCTTCCGAGAGGCGAAGCAACCGCGCTTCGCGTTCTCCGGGGTCGCCCTGCGCCGCTTCGAGTCGCTGGCGGGCATCCTGGAGGGCTTGCCACGCCTGAGCGTAACGCGCCGTCTCCGCCTCGGCTCCGGCGTAGGCGGTCAGCAGGTGGAGCTGGAAGGCGTCATCCAAGAGCGAGAGATTGTCGTTGGGTCCGTGAATCCCGGTCAGGTAGGGCGCGAGCCGACGCAACAGCGAGGCGGTTGCCGGCGAGTCGTTAACGTGGATTCGCCCTCCGCCCGAAGCCGTGATTGTGCGACGCAGGAGGAGCACCCCATCTTCGCAAGTCGGCAACCCCGCTTCGCGCAGGAGCGCATCAATGGCTTCGGAGTCTTCCAGCTCGTACATCCCGCACACGGCGGTCTCTGTCGCACCCGTGCGGATAATCGAGCGGTCGGCGCGTTCTCCCAAGAGGAGACGGAGCGCACCCATGAGAACCGACTTCCCTGCCCCCGTCTCGCCCGTAATGACATTCAGCCCCCGCCCGAAGACAACCTCTGCCTCCTCGACCACTGCAAGATTGCGAACTGAAAGCTTAACCAACATTGCCCATAAGCATAGCAAAAGCCGTCCTCCCCAGTAAGGGAAAGACGGCTTCAAAATGCGCCTGCGTACGCTTAACCGATGAACCCGTGAAGGGCGAGGAAGTCGGTGCGGTATCCGGCGATATCGGTATCGCGCTCGACGGTTTCGGGCGAGAGGCTCGCCATGAGGGCGTCGACCTCCGCCTGAATCTCCGGGCGCATCTCCCAATCGTCAATGCGAATGCGCCCGGCGTCGTCGGTGGGCATGGAGCCATCGGGTGTGTAGAGCCTTTCGCGGAAGAGGCGGTCAATCTGGTCGAGGCAGTCCTCGTGGAGTCCGTGCGCCTTCATCACCTTAAAGAGACAGGAGATGTAGGGGGGCATGGCGGGGATCACTGCCGAGGCGCGGGTTACGAGTGCCTTGTTGACGCTCACCACGCCCACGCCACCGAGAGGAACCAAAGCTTCCGTGATGGTCTTGGCTGCGGCTTCAAGATTCTCCTTGGCGCGCCCGAGCGTCCCCGAGCGGTAGATATCCTGCGTGCACTTCGGACCAATGTAGGAATACGCCACGGTCTTGCACCCTTGCGCCAGTAGCCCGCGCTCCTTCAGGAAGTCCATCCAGATCACCCAGTCTTCGCCACCCATCACCTTGACCGTCGCCTCGATCTCTTCTTCGGTGGCAGGCTCAACGCTCACCTCTTTCATCTCGCAGGTCATGATGTCGAGCGTGCGAGCGGTATGCGCCTTGCCGATGGGTTTGATCGCGCTCTTGTAAAGGATACCCGTCTTGGGGTCGGTGCGCATGGGCGAAGCGAGCGAGTAGACCACGAGGTCGAAGGGCTTGAACCCGTTCTCTTTGGCGAGGTTCGCAACGGTCTCCCGCGTGGCATCGGCAAAGGCGTCTGCCGAAAGGGTAACCGCCTTGAGTCCTTCTGCCTTCGCTGCTTCCTCGAAGGCTTCATTGTTGTACCAGCCCGGCGACCCCGCCTTGCGCTCATTCGGGGCGCGCTCAAAGGAGACGCCCAGCGTCTCCGCTCGCGAACCGCCGAATGCCGCTGCGATGCGCGAAGCCAAGCCGTACCCGCCCGAGCACCCGAGCACGAGCACGCTCTTGGGTCCGTTTACGATCGGGGCTTTGGCTTTCTCGCGGGCGATGTCCCGCGCCGTGAAGCGTTTGCACCCTTCGCCGTCAACATTCAGGCAAAGACCGCCACGGACTTTCGGAGATTCTGGCATAGCGTTATCCTTTCAGATGCTTCCGGGCACTCGACCCGGCTTGGGGGAGGGGAGAGGTTTAGGCTTGGGGTTGCGTGAGGGAGTCTTCCGGCACCACGAGGCAGAACCAGTGCGACTCGATTGCGGCGAGCGGGTTGCCCCGCTTGTCCGTCTTGCCGACCACGTAGCCCACGCCCTTTTGCTCCAAGCGCCGCCCCGAGGCTTTAACCGTCTCAATCTCGTAGCGCACCGTGTCGCCCGGGCGCACCTGATTGAGGAACCGCACCTCCATGAGCTTGGCGAAGAGGAAGAGCTTGTGCTCCTTATCTTCGGAGCCGAGCCGGTAACCCGCTCCGCCACACTGCGCCATGGATTCCACGAGGATTACCCCTGGGCAAACCGGATACTGCGGGAAGTGCCCCTTGAAGAAGTAGCGATCTTCGCCGTAATCGACCTCTGCCACCACGCGCTCGGGCGTCGCTTCCAGAATGCGGTCGCAGAAGAGGAAGGGATCGCGGTGCGGGAGCACGGTTTGAATGACGTCTTTACCAAACATTCTGCTGGGCTCCTTACTGGGGGTTTAGGCGTAACGCCGGAGGATGAGCGAGGAGTTGTGCCCGCCGAATCCGAGGGTGTTGGTCATCGCAACGTCCAGGGGCGCAGAGACGCCGACGTTCGGCACGCAGTCGAGGTCGCACTCCGGGTCGGGCGTGTGATAGTTGATGGTCGGCGGATAGAAGTTGTCCCCGATTGCCAACAAGCAGGTCATCGCCTCCAACGCGCCGGTCGCGCCCAGGAGGTGCCCGGTCATGGACTTCGTGGAGCTCATCTTCAGCTTCCGGGCATGGTCGCCGAAGACGATCTTTGCAGCCCGCGTTTCCATGGGGTCGTTCAACCCGGTGGAGGTGCCGTGCGCGTTGATGTACTGCACGTCTTCGGGGCGGATCCCTGCGTCGGCGATTGCCATCTTCTCGGCGTGGATAATGCCGGAGGCTTCCGGATCGGGCGCGCAAACGTGATGGGCGTCTCCGCCCGCGCCGTAACCAGCCACTTCGCCATAGATCTTTGCGCCACGCGCCTTAGCGTGTTCCTCGCTCTCCAGAATGAGGATCGCCGCGCCTTCGGACATAATGAAGCCGTTGCGATCCTTATCGAAGGGACGGCACGCCGTCATCGGGTCGGGGTTCGTCGAGAGCGCGTGCATCGCCTGGAAGCCACCGATGCAGTACTCTTCAATGGTCGACTCCGCGCCGCCGGCAATAACCACATCCGCACGCCCGGCGCGAATCATATCCATCGCCACGCCGATCGCGTCCGTCGAAGCCGAGCACGCCGTCGAGACCGTCAACACCGGGCCCTTCGCCTTGAGGTAGATCGAGACGTTCCCGGGGCCTTCGTTAGCAATCAACATCGGGATCGTCATCGGGCTCAGACGCCTCGGACCCTTCTCGAAGAGCGTCTTATAGCTCGGGGCGTCCACTTCCTTGCCTCCGATGCCCACGCCCAGCACGCACCCGACGCGCTCGGGGGCAATCTTCTCCGAAGGCTCGGAGCCAACGCACCGCCAAGGCGCGGGGCATTCTTCCGTGGCTTCCGGCACCGTGGCATACCCGGCGTCTACCCAAGCTTGCTTGGCTGCCGAGACTGCATACTGCGCAAAGAGTGCCAAACGCTTCGCTTCCTTCGGGTCGATGTATTTGGAAACGTCGAAGTCCTTCACTTCGCCGGCGACCTTCACGTTCAGACGCGAGGTATCGAAGCGGGTGATCGTGTTAATCCCGCAACGCCCGGCGCGGATTCCTTCCCAAAAGCTCTTAACGTCATTCCCCAAGGGAGTGATGCACCCCAGACCAGTAACAACTACGCGCTTCTTTTCCATAGGGTTGTCCTTTCTCTTCCTAATAAGATCTGTTGCGACGCTCCGTCGCTTACTTTGTCCACTCGATGGTCACGCCACCGTAAACCAGCCCTGCGCCGAACGCCGCGAGGATAATCCGGTCGCCCTTATGGAGCAAGCCCTTCTTCGTCATCTCGTCGAGCGCAATGGGAATCGACGCGCTGGACGTGTTGGCAAAGCGGTCGATATTGACGTAGAACTTCTCCACCGGCACGTTGATGCGCTTGACTGCCGCGTCGATGATGCGCGTGTTCGCCTGATGGGGCACAATCCACGCGATGTCCTTCTCCGTGTAGCCGTAGTGCTCCATGCTCTTGGCGATGATGTCGCAGAAACTGCGCACGGCGAAGTTGAAGACTGCTCGCCCGTCCATCTTGAGGTCGCCGGGAGCGTTACGCGCCGTCTCCTCGGTGCGCACCCCGCCTTCGCGGTGAATGGCAAGGGCGCCGGTGCCGTCGGCTCCGATGAGGTGGAAGCCCAAACCGCCCGGCTCCTCCGAGCGGGTGAGCACCGCCGCGCCCGCGCCGTCGCCGAAGAGACAGCAGGTGTTGCGGTCAGACCAATTGATCGTCCGGCTCATAATCTCCGTGGAGACCACCAGCACCGGACGCGGGTCGATGTTGAGCAAGCCCTTGGCAACCGTGATGCCGTAGACGAAGCCTGGGCACGCCGCGCTCAGGTCGAACGCCGCGGCGTTCTTCGCCCCCAGCATACCCTGAATGACGCACGCGGTGGAGGGGTAGATGGCATAGTCCGGGGTGGTGGAGGTTACGATGATAGTCCCCAGCTCCTCGGGCTGGATGCCTGCATCTGCCAAAGCGCGCTTTGCCGCTTCGCAACCCAGCGTGGAGGCGTTCTCTTCGGGGGCGACCACATGACGCTGGCGAATCCCCGTGTGCGAGACGATCCATTCATCGCTGGTGTCGACCATCTTGGCGAGGTCGTCATTCGTCAAGACACGCTCGGGCACTGCTGAACCCGTCCCGGCAATATGGATATACACTTCGTGTTTTCCCTTCGTAAGAAACGTAAATCTATCTGCTAGTATCTCAAAAACTTCCCCAATATGCAAACCGCCCCACCACCCTCCACCACCTCACCCCCCGCAACCGCGTTTGGGGTCTCTCCGCACCGCGATCGGGGTAAACGCGGTGCGGACTCCCCCCAAACTCGGTTCGGAGGGGTTATGAACAGCGGTTGTCGATAACGTGTTCATAACTCCCCTTTCCCCACCCCCGCAACCGAGTTCGGGGGAGACGCGAGGCGGACGGAGGGGAGACGCGAGGCGGACAGACCTCGATCGCGGTGCGGAGACCCCTCTTTTTGGGTTCAAAATCCCCCCGCTTCCGTCCCCGATTTGGGACGTTTTCGATACATCCCTTTTCCCTGTAAGCCCTTATCGCGAAAAAGAGGCGAATCGCCCGTCGAAAACTCAAGCACTTATGCAAAACCGCCCCGGTCTCTCCC
>CAVDHG010000006.1:0-9292 GCA_963608725.1 Agathobacter rectalis
TGCGGAGAGACCCCAAACTCGGTTGCGGGCGGTTTCCTGGGAGAGACCGGAGCGGGTTCGCATAAGTGCTTGAGTTTTCGAAGGGCGATTCGCGCCTTTTCGGGATAAGGGCTTAGAGGGAAAAGGGATGTACCGAAAAAGGGGAGAGTAGGGGGCAAAAGCGGGGGGAATTTGAACCCAAAAAGAGGGGTGTCCGAACCGCGATCGAGGTGTCTCCGGTTCGCGTTTGAGGTAAACGCGGTGCGGAGACACCTCAAACTCGGTTGCGGGGCAAAATGGGTTTGAACCGAGTTTGGGGTCTCTCCGCCTCGCGTTTCCCCTCCGTCCGCCTCGCGTTTGGGGTAAACGTGGTTGGGGGGTATGGGGTGGGAAAGGCTGGAAAGGAGGGGTTGACAGTCGGGTACGGGGGGGGGGTAAACTATATGACTATGCTTTTTAACTCCTTTACCTTTGCTTGGTTCCTGCCGATCGTCTTCGGAGTCTACTGGTTCATTCAGGCGCGGAGTAGCTTGCGCGTCCAGAACCTGTGGGTGGTCGTGGCGAGTTACGTCTTTTACGGTTGGTGGGATTGGCGGTTCCTGATCCTCATCTCCTTTACGAGCCTCTGGGCGTGGGGGAGCGGTTTGGCAATCGGACGCGAAGACGTGTCGGCGCGGAGGAAGCGATGGATTGTCGCGCTGGCGTTGGTGGTCAATCTGGGGATACTGGGCGTCTTCAAGTACTACAACTTCTTTATGGACAACGTGGTCGCGCTGTTGCAGATGTTGGGATTCGCGGCGCACGTGTCGAGCTTGCAGATTATCCTGCCGGTGGGGATTTCCTTCTACACGTTCCAGGCGTTGAGTTACGTCCTGGACGTCTCGCGAGGGACGGTGAAGCCGACGCGGGACGTGGTGGCGTTCCTGGCGTATGTGTCGTTCTTCCCGCTGTTGGTCGCCGGGCCCATCGAGCGCGCCACGAACCTCCTTCCGCAGTTCCTCAAGCCGAGGCACTTCGATTACGCGCTCGCCGTCGAGGGGTGCCGTCAGATGCTGTGGGGCTTCTTTAAGAAGGTGCTTGTGGCGGATACGTGTGCGCAGGCGGCGGATATGTTATTGGGCAACGCGCAGGCGTCGTCGGTGGCGTTGTGGGCGGGGATGCTCTGCTTTACCTTCCAGATTTACGGCGACTTCTCGGGTTACTCGGATATCGCGATCGGGTGCTCTAAGCTCTTCGGGATCCGGGCGATGCGCAACTTCAAGATGCCGTACTTCGCACGCGACATCGCGGAGTTCTGGAGACGGTGGCATATCTCGCTCACGACGTGGTTCCGCGACTACCTTTATATTCCGCTCGGGGGGAGCCGTTGCGGGACGGCGCAGAAGATTCGCAACACCTTTGTGGTCTTTCTCGTGTCGGGCTTCTGGCACGGCGCGAACTGGACGTTCCTCGCGTGGGGCGCGTTTCATGCGGTGTGCTTCCTGCCACTGCTCCTGCGGGGGACGAATCGGCGTCATGTTACGGATGGCGTCGCGGAGGGGAGGCTCTTGCCCTCGGCGCGAGAGGGACTGCAGATGCTCGGGACGTTCGTGCTCGTGGTTATCGGCTGGACGTTCTTCCGCGCTCCGGACATCGCCACTGCCGGCGCGTGGCTCCTGAAGATGCTCTCCTTCTCGGATCTTGCCGTGTCGGGAATGAACCTGACAATCGTCAAGAATGTTGCTGTTCCGGTGCTCTTCCTCTTCGCCGTGGAGTGGTGGAGTCGTGAGCGCGAGGTGCCGTTGGTTCCCAAGAATGTCTATGTTCGGCGGATTCTCTACGTTGTCCTTGCCACGATTATCGTGTGGGAGGGGTGGACGAAGGTTGACCCGCAGGCGTTTATCTACTTTCAGTTCTGACCGATGAAGCTGTTCCTTACAAGAGTGTGCGCCCAGCTAGGGGTGGTGATCGTTATTCTCACGTGCATAGCCGTGGGGCGTTTTGTGCGTAACCAGCACAAGGTCGATAAACACTTTGCCGTTCCGGAGGGAACGGACGTCCTTGTTATTGGGAACTCGCACGCCGGATGTACGTTTACGGAAGCTCCGGAGTTCCGCGATCGCGTAATTTGGCACTCCTCGATGGGCTTTGTCTTTCACTATCTGCGCTTCCTTGAACTGGAACGTCGAGGCGTGCTGGATCGCGGAATAAAGGCGGTTATCTTTGACTGCGATAACTCGACGCTGAATTGTTGCTCCAAGAAGCATAACCGCGAGAATTTTGGCTTAACGCTTCCGTTCTCTTGGAGATACGTAGATAGAATCCCGATGTCCTACCTTGAGATAGCGAAGGAAGTTCTTTTGAATGCGGGTATGAGCTTCCCGAAGCCGGCGATTCCCCCTCCGGAGGCTCCCGACTGGACGACGTGGTCGCCTGAGAGGAAGCGATCGTATATGAATCTTTGCTATGGGAAGAAGGATTGGTATGCTCCCAAGCGGTGGGACTCGGATACGAAACAATTCCCGAAGGATTTAATGGCGCGTTTTGATGAGATGGTGCTCGACATAAAAGCGCGGTGTGAGAAGCGCGGGATCCGCCTGATCTTCTTCGCAGCTCCGCTTACCACTGAGACGCCCGATCGCGTCAATCCTGCCGTTTGGGAACAGGTCGACAATATTAAGAAGCGGGTTCTGGGTTTGGGTTGCGAGTACTACGACTTCCGGTTGGCTTACCCCGACACGCGCTTTCACGACGTTCACCACCTTTTGCGGAGTACGTCCTACGACTTCACCAAGCGTTTCTACACTGAAATCCTCAAACTCCCCGTCGGCGAATAGCCTTTTCAAGGGTACGTCTTTCCCACCCCTCCGCACCGCGATCGAGGTCTTCCCGGTTCGCGTTTGACCCGAACGCGGTGCGGAGACACCCGAAACTCGGTTGCGGGGGGATTGGGGGAAAAGGGCGGGGTGGAATCTATGGTATACTTGTGGGACTTGTTTGCAGAAGGAGTTTTATGGACTGCGAAGGGCTTGCACGGCAATGGTTAATGGCGGCATTCGAGGCGGTTGCGCCGGGATGCGGTGGCGGGAAAGTGGTGCCGTCGAAGGACAGCCGTTTTGGGGATTGGCAGTGCAATGACGCGATGGGAATTGCCAAACGCCTCGGGAAGAATCCGCGGGAGGTGGCGCAGGCGGTGATCGGTGCGTTGCCGTTGCCGGAGGTTCTAGAGAAGGCGGAAGTGGCAGGACCGGGCTTTATCAATTTAACGTTGTCGCGTCAGGCGTTGGCTTCGGGGGTGGAGGCTTTGGGTGCGGATGCGCACTTAGGTATCCCGCAGAAGGGGAAGGGCGAGCGGGTGGTGATGGATTACTCCTCGCCGAACGTCGCCAAGCCCATGCACATCGGGCACATCCGCTCGACGGTGATTGGGAATGCGATTGACCGCATTCTCCGGGCGTTGGGCTATGAAGTGATCGCCGATAATCACCTCGGGGACTGGGGGACGCAGTTCGGGATTCTCATTATGGGGTACCGGGCGTTCCTGACGGACGAGGAGCGCGAGCACCTTACCGTAGAGCTTCTGGAGAAGGTCTACGTGCGCAGTTACAACGCCACGAAGGAGGATCCGGCGTGGTTGGACAAGTGCCGGGCGGAATTGGTGCGTCTGCAAGCCGGGGACGAGGAGAATCTCGCGGTCTGGAAACGCTTCATCGAGATTTCGCTTCAGGAGTTCGGGCGGATTTATGACAGGCTGGGGGTGCACTTTGACCTCTTCCGCGGAGAGAGTTACTACCAGCCGATGCTCGCGCCGACGGTGGCTTTGCTCAGGGAAAAGGGACTCGCCAAGCAGAGCGAAGGGGCTTGGATTGTCGACCTGCGCGATGAGGGGCTGGAAGTTGCCATTGTGCAGAAGCGCGACGGCGGGTTCAACTACACGACCACGGATATTGCCACGGTGCGCAGTCGGGTGGAGAGTTTTAATCCGGCGCGAATCATCTACGTGACGGACGAGAGGCAACAGCTCCACTTTAAGCAGTTCTTCAATATCTGCGGGAAGTTGGGGCTTTGCGGAAAGACGTTGCTCCAGCATGTGTGGTTCGGACTGATGCGCTTGCCGGATGCCACCTTCTCCACGCGCCAAGGGAATGTGATTAAGCTTGAGACGCTTCTTGACGAGGCGGCGGCTCGGGCGCGGAAGATCGTTGAGGAGAGCCATCCCGATTGGTCGGACGCGGATAAGGGGGCACTTGCCGAAGCGATCGGGATTGGAGCCGTGAAGTACGCCGATCTCTCGCATGACCCGGCGACGATGATTGTCTTTACGTGGGACAAGGCTTTGGCGTTGGACGGCAATAGCGGGCCTTACCTGCAATATGCCAATGCGCGGTTGAACTCGCTCTTGGACAAGTATCGCACAAGCGTTGGAAAAGACCCCGCCGAGCAGAAGTTGACCTTGGGAACGGATGCCGAGAAGGCGTTGGCGCTGCATTTGCTCCAGTATCCGAACGCCGTTCAACGCGCCGGGGACGGTTGCAAGCCGAGTATCCTTGCCGATTATCTCTACCAGCTGAGCCAACTTTACAGTAGCTTCTATCAGAGTGCGCCGGTGCTGAAGGCAGAGCCGGAGGTGCGCGATAGCCGGATTCGCTTGTGCGACGCGGTTTCCAAGGTGCTTCGCGGAGGACTCGCGCTTCTGGGGATTCCCACACCGGAGCGGATTTAAGCGAGGAAGGAGAAGAGATGGATTGCTTTTGTTTTCTTGCCGCGATGACGTCGGGTCCGCTTAAGGCGTTCATGGACTCGGACTTCTGCGGTCAGCTCATCGTGCTGGTGCAGATCGGGATGAGCGTGATTTCGTGGGGCGTGATGGTGGGCAAGTCGCTCCATCTGCGAGACCTCCGGAGGCGTTCGGCGCGTTTCGTGGATGACTTTGTGCGACAGGATGATCCCCTGAGGCTCTACTTGCAGGACTACACCTTCACGGAGACGCCGATGGAGAAGGTGTATTTGCAGACGAGTGCGCGGTTCGCGAATCTGGTGCCGAAGGAGCAACTGCTCTGTCTGCAACAGGGCGTTAATACGCGCATCTCGCTCAACCATGCGCGGATGGAGTTGGTCGAAACCACGTGTGCCCATACGACGGACGAGGAGAGCGTGTCGTTGGGGCATGGGATGACGATGCTTGCGGTGGTTACAAGCTCTGCGCCACTCCTGGGACTCTTCGGCACGGTGTGGGGCGTGATGCTGGCGTTCCAGGCGATGGCGTCCAGCGGAAGCGCGAACATCGCGGAGTTGGCTCCCGGTATCTCCTCGGCGTTGCTGACAACGGTGGTTGGACTTGTGGTGGCGATCCCCTCGACAATTGCTTACAACTTCCTGCAATCCGGGATCGATGCGTATATCGTCCAACTTGAGGGGTTTGGCGAGGAGCTGATGGGTAAGCTCTCGCTGAACTATGCCGACGGGGAGGGGCGGTAGGATGTTGCGCCGGAGGCTGAATCGCTCGCGAGCACGGCGTGCCCAGAGGAAGATTAACGGCGAAATTAACATGACGCCGATTCTGGACATGACGTTCCTGCTCTTGATTGCGTTCATTATCACGTTTCCGGCATTGCAGAGTGGCGTTTCGGTGAAGCTCCCGACGGCTTCGGGAGATCCCCTGCCGAACGTGGAGCCACTCTCCATTACTATTCGCGCCGATGGGCATCTCTTCCTCGGGAAGACCGAAGTCTCGGAGGAGGCACTTGAGCAGGCAGTGAGGGAAGCGGTTACGGCGAACCCGCAGACTGTGGCGCACTTGAGGGGCGATGAGACGCAGAGCTACGGGCGCATTATGGACGTGATTCGGGTGTTGAGGCGGGCGCATTTGACGAAGTTTTCGCTCGTAACGGAGAGTGAGTAGTATGGCACGCGGGGCGCAACAGCAAGTCGGAACGGGGAGACCTGTGCAGGAAGATCCGCGCAAGGCGCAGGAGGGTCTGGTCGTGCGGAGGCGCGTGTTGGGTGCGCTCTGTGCGCTCTTCTGTGTGGTGATGGCACTCGCGTTGATTTCCTACGACTGGCGCGACATCAGCTGGTTGTGCAATCCGCCTTCTCCGCCGGACGGGATCCCGAAGAACCGGATTGGACAGGTGGGCGCGTGGCTGACGTTTTTTGGGTATGGTTTTGGCGGGCTGGCGTATCGCTACTTCGCCTTGCCACTGCTGGCGGTGCTTGCTGGATTTTTGCTCCACGGTCGGGTGCGGTTTCTCCGTCTGCGCACAGTGTGGTTGGCGGGGCTGTACGTCTGCTTGGCGTGCCTCTTCCAATTCTATGGCGGGGGAGAGGGTGGCACTTCCGCGGTGCTTGCCGATCTCAACTTGCGCCCGAATGCCGGGGGTGCGTTGGGGCAATGGTTGGTAACAGGGCTTTTGCTTCCGCTTTTGGGCAATCTGGGGTTGCCACTCGTCCTGTGGCCTTTGACTTTCATCTTTATCGTGCTTATCATTGGTGTGCGTAACTGCGTGTTCCTGATGGCGCGATTGCTCTCGCCCAAGATGCCCAAGAAGGTGGAAGATGGTGCGGCGCTCTCGGCGCGAGAGTTGCTTCGTAAGCGCACGGAGGATCGGGAAGGGAACGTGGCAGATTCTGCGACGGATGAGGATAAGAGCGGATTCTTTGCGCGGCTCTTCCGTAAGCGCGAAGAGGAGAGGGTAGAAGCGGAGGATGTGCGCCAACTCTTGGCGTCTCGGGGAACGATGCCGAAGGTAAAGGCGGACGAGACATGGGCAGTCCCGGAACCGGATTTGCAATCAGAGCCACTCTTTGCGGAAACTCAATGGGAGCAGGAACCCGTTGCGGAAGAGCCTTCGGCGGAGGAAGGCGTGCACGCCGAAGAGGAACACGAGGAGGAAGGGACTCCGGACGTGCCGGAGTATACGCTTCCTTCGACAGACTTGCTGGACCCTGTGCCACCCCATTCGGCGGATGCGGACGATGTGCATGTGGCGGTCAATGCGATTGAAAGTGTCTTTCAACAGTTTGACATTGATGCGCGAGTGGTTGGGCAAGTGCGTGGGCCGGTGCTCACACAGTTTGAAATCCTCCCCGCGCCGGGCGTGAAGCTGGAGAAGTTCCAGAATTACGAGCGCAACCTGCTCATGGCGTTGCGGGCAGAGAGTATTCGCATTCAAGCTCCGATTCCCGGGCGGGACGTTGTGGGCATCGAGGTGCCGAATGCGGTGCGCCAATCGGTAACGCTCCGGGAGGTGCTTGAGGGCGAGGTGTGGCGGAGAGCGGAGAGGCGGATGGCGTTGCCACTAGCGATGGGTAAGCTGGCAACGGGTGGCGATCTGGTGGTTGACTTAGCGGAGATGCCCCACTTGCTCGTTGCTGGCGGGACGGGTTCTGGCAAGTCTGTAGCGTTGAACGATATGCTCGTGGGGCTACTCATGTGCCGGAAGCCGGATCAGGTGCGCCTGATCATGGTTGATCCCAAGCGGGTGGAGTTCACGGCTTATGATAATTTGCCACATCTGCTCTCGCCGGTGGTGGTGGAGCCGAAGCGCGTGATCTTCTCGCTCCGGTGGGCGGTAGTGGAAATGAATCGCCGGTATGAGCTGTTGCAACGGTACGGCGTTCGCAATATTGCTGACTACAATCGTCGGGTTGAAGAGCCGATGTCCAACCGCGAGAATCCCTCGCAGAAGCTTCCTTATATTGTAATAGTGATTGACGAGCTGGCGGATTTGATGCTGGACGTGAAGTCGGACATCGAGCCTCCGATTACGTCGCTCACGCAGAAGGCACGCGCCGCGGGGCTTCACCTTATCATCGCGACGCAACGTCCGACCACAAACGTGATTACGGGCACTATCAAAGCGAACATTCCCGGGCGCATGGCGTTGCGCGTTACACAGGGGAACGACTCGCGCACGATTCTTGACGAAACCGGAGCTGAACGACTGATTGGCAAGGGCGATATGCTCTTTGCGCGTGAAGGGAAGACGACGGTGCGGTCGCAAGCAGCTTGGATTAGTGATGGCGAAATCTTGCGCGTGTGCGATTTCATTAAGGAGCAGTCTGGGCCGGCGTTTGATAAGCGGTTGGCAGACTCCATGAGCCGGATTCGCGAGGAGCACCCGGCAAGTGATATGGCGTCGCTCATTGGGGAATTCATCCCGGAGGAGGCTCCGCAGGGTGTTGATGTGGAGTTGGAGCCCGATGACGATCACAGCGATGAGGCGTACTATCAACGTGCGCTGGAGTATATTCGCCAGACCGGGCGTTATTCCACTTCGGTGTTGCAACGATTCTTTAAGATCGGGTACAACAAGGCGGCACGCATCACGGACATGCTTGTTGAGCGGGGAATCGTAAGTGCCGTTGGGAAGGCGGGGGGCTCGAGAGAGATTCTCGTTGACCTCAACACCATGCCCGGAGTCTCTGTCGATTCCGAAGAGGGCTCCATGGGCATAGATGTCGGAACTTCGGAAGAGACTGGTGTACACAGGGAGTCGACCGCCGAAGGCGAGGAAGACTTCGACTTGGACGGACTCGATCCCTCGGAACTTGATGCCCCGGACATTATTCATCCAACCAAATCGTAATGAGGAGGCGTTATGGCTTTCGGTGAAATACTCAAGCAAAAGCGACAAGAGCGGAACTGGACGAAGGAGTACATCGTTGAGCGGACGCATCTGATGACGCGCACGGTGGAAGCACTGGAGGCGGAAGACCTGCGTCGCATCCCCGCCACAGTTTACGGGCGCGGTTTTATCCGTAAATATTGCGACCTCCTCGGGATTGATGCGCAGCCCTTAGTGGATGATTATATGCGCTTGGCAACAGGAGGACACGAGGCGTATGTACCTAGAGAGCAAGAGACGCAAGGCGAGACCTCGGTGAGTCCGGAACGTCTGAAGGTTCGCCCGATCGTTTCGGACGTGGCTAATCCGGAAGCTGGAGAGAGCAAGGATGTGCAAGAAGAGCCTTTTGCGCTTGAAGGAGACGAGGTGCCTCAGAGTACGGGCGCAACGACAAGCCGACAAGATGCGAAGCCAGATCCGTTGAAGGCGCGTTTGGCGGATCCGGACTTCCGTGCAAAACGGTTGCGCCAAGAGGCGACGCTCCAAGGGAAGCGGTCGCTCTTTAGCCCGCAACAGCCTGTCCCCGATCCGCCGAACCCGCAGTGGCGTTTTCTTTGTACACTCGCGCAATCCCTTGCCGGGGCATGCGTGAATCTTTGGAAACACTCTACGTTGCCACGTGTCCGCCACATAGGAGACGGAGAAGAGGGCGTCGATTGGCGTCGCGTCTTCTTTAGAAGTGGCGTGATCGCGTTGATCGTGGCAGC
>CAVDHG010000006.1:9992-18185 GCA_963608725.1 Agathobacter rectalis
GCTTCGGTTGCAACGGGGGCGTCAATTCGGTATCCTACTCTTCAATTAGTAGAGGCGTATTTCCGGGCACACGCACTATATGCTTGAGGAGTTTCGGATGACTCAGAAAGACGAAGAGATCGCACTTGGGATTGCCGATGTGCTTTACGATAAACAAGCTGAGCACATTAAGGTTTTGGATGTGCGTGGCGTGTCGACGGTTACGGATTATTGCGTAGTTGCTTCCGGGACGTCCGCTCCGCACCTCAAGGCTCTGCAAAAAGCGGCGCAAGCCTATCTCAAGACAAAGCAATCAACCACATATCGCGTCTCCGGAGATGCGGATAGTGGGTGGGTGTTGCTGGACGCATTCACCGTGGTGGTGCACATCTTTTTGCCGGAAGCGCGCACCTATTATGACATTGAAGCTCTCTGGAAGGGCGCCAAAGAGGTGCCGTTCTCTCCCGAGGCGTAAGAGGGTTATCCATGAGCGTTAAGAGCCTTCCGTGCACCGAGTCGAAGCTCCAGGAAATCACCCAGCAGTGGGCTACGCCCTTCCACCTTTATGACGAACACGCCATCCGCGAGAATGCGCGGAAGATAAAGCGCGCCTTTGCTTGGAACGCCGGCTTCAAGAATTATTTCGCGGTCAAGGCAACGCCGAATCCCTACATCATGCGTATCCTGCAGGAGGAGGGTTTTGGGGCGGACTGCTCCTCTCTGCCGGAGCTGCTCCTCTCGGAAGCCGTTGGGATTACCGGCGAGAACATCATGTTCACCTCGAACGACACGCCGGCAGAGGAGTTCATAAAGGCGCGAGAGCTCGGGGCGAATATCAACTTGGATGATCTCTCGCACATTGACTTCCTCGAAAAAACGTGCGGACTCCCCGAGCGGCTCTGCTTCCGATACAATCCCGGACCTCTCAAGGGGGGCAACGCGATAATCGGGAAGCCGGAAGAAGCGAAGTATGGGTTCACTCGCGAGCAACTCTTCCTCGGTTATAAGAAACTGAAGGATGCCGGCGTGCGCCGTTTCGGTCTGCACACGATGGTTGCCAGTAACGAGCTTAACCCCCAGTACTTCGTCGACACCGCGATTCTGCTCTTCGATCTCATCATCGAGCTGAAGGAAAAGCTGGGCATCGTCTTCGACTTTGTCGACTTGGGAGGCGGGATCGGAATCCCGTACAAGCCCGAACAGCAGGCGGTCGACTTGGACATCGTGGGCGAAGGTATCCGCAAGGCATACGAAGAGCACCTCCTTGCCAAGGGGCATCCGGAGCTTTCCATCTGCTTGGAGTGCGGGCGCTGCGTAACGGGTCCCTGCGGTTATCTCGTCAGCCGTGTGCGCCACATCAAGCACATCTATCGCGACTACGTGGGCATGGATGCGTGCATGGCGAACCTGATGCGCCCGGCATTGTATGGCGCGTATCACCACATTACCGTGGTTGGGAAGTCGGCGGAGCCTCATACGCACATCTATGACGTAACGGGGTCTCTCTGCGAGAACAACGACAAGTTCGCCGTTCAGCGCGCTCTGCCCGAAATCGTCCCCGGAGACCTCCTCGTCTTCCATGATGCCGGCGCACACGGGCACGCCATGGGATTCAACTACAACGGTAAACTGCGCTCGGCAGAATTGCTTCTTCGCGAGGATGGCTCCGTGGTGTGCATCCGCCGGGCGGAGACTGTGGACGATTATTTCGCCACGCTGGACTTCTCAGGTTTGCCCGCCTTTCGCTAAACGGAGCCTTTTATGTATCGCCAACGTGCCATTCTAGTTGCTCTCTTCGCCGTCCTCTCTGCGATGCCACTTCTTGCGCGCGTGGCGTGGCTCGTCGGGGAAGGCACGCCGTTGGATGTCCCCGCTGTGGCAAAGACGCTGGAAGCGATTTCCGGAGAGCAAGTCCACGTCGTTACAAATGGCATGACGTATCTTTCCGCGTGGGCGAATGACCCCAAGCAGGAAGAATCGCGCCGGAAGGTTTTGAGCGCAGAGGCGCTACTTATCTCGCCTTCCGAGCGCGAGTCCGGGGCATTGGCAACGCTCGCGCTCTCCTCCATCCTCGCGCAACGCGACCCTGCGCTCCGTGCGCCCCTCCTCGTGGCGTCGCAAAAGGTCGTTTACGGGATGAGCGGTCTTTGCGACAGTGCCCGACTCCAGCGCATCGCGAAGCTTGCGGTTGGCTCCGGGTGTGGACTTGTGGCTCTTCCCGAAGTGTGGCGACGCGTTTATACGGACGACACCTTCTACAACGGCAAGGTCCCCAAGGGCGTTGAGGTTGAGCGGTATGTCTTTGCCTCGGCTCTGACTTTGGCGTTGCGGGGCGAGGAGTACCCGCTTCCGCCCTTCTCTGGGGTTCACGAAGAGCTCGCCCAAAAGCTCATCCAATCCATTCGGAGCGGTTATGCACTGTGGCGGGAGGTTCTTGCCTTCGCGGAGCGCACCTTCTCGAACGACGCCTTCCCGGTGCGCTACGAGCGAGCCTTCAAGGCTGTGCTCTTCGACGGCGCGTTTGAGCACGCGATTGGCGATTGGTTGCTCCGCTTTGCCGAGGCGGACGGACGCGAGCTCACCTTGCTTTATACCACCGATACGACCCTGAAGACTGGGCTTCCCGGATTGTTCCGGACGTCTGCTCCGCCTCGCTCCGCGCCGAATGTTTCGCTCTACACGCGCCCGGCGTTCGCTGACAATTCCGGACTTGAGGAGCTTGCCCACCTCTCGCAGATCATCTCTGCTGATGCGAACAAGCCCGAGTGGGTGCCTTTTCCCTTCGCCGTGGCAGCTTGGCCCCAGCGACTGACCGGGAAGCCCGTCTACGATGGCGCACGCCCAACGCCTTCCGCCGCGGCGATGTTCGCTTCTATGCTCTACCTCAAGTGGACTGGCTCTGCGGTGCTCCCGAAAGATGTTACGCAGCAGGAGACCACGGCAATCACGATGGGGCTTAACGTGATGCTGGCGCACCGCTTGAACCGCCTCGGGGCGAACGCCGTGCTCTGCCGTCCGCTCTCCGATGGTCGCTATGCCTTCTCGCTCTTGCGCCGTCCCCATGGCTCGGTAACACTCTATGTCGAAGCGAGCGACCCCACGGTGTGCACGGTCAGCCCGCGCTCTTTGACCTTCACGGCGAAGAACTTCTGGGCGCAACAATCGGTTTCTCTTGCTCGGCGTGAGCGCGACGTCTTTGACAAATTCAGCACGGCGGGGGATCAGCCTCTTCTCTTGTTGTGGAAGGCTCCCGTGTCAGACCTTCCCGGGCAGAACACCGGCGCACGTGAGATTCAGCTCCCCGAGTAAGTCGCGCCTCGCGCTCGTTCGCTTTGCCACCTTTTCTGCCAAAACGCAAGAAAGAGCTTGCCGGAGCGAGGCACCCTTTGATATAATGCCCGGCGTTTTCACTTCTGGTGGGTTACCAAAGTGGCCAACTGGGGCGGACTGTAAATCCGCTGGCTTTGCCTTCCTACGTTCGAATCGTAGACCCACCACCATCTTACCGCAGGTTTCCGCCTGCGGTTTTTTTGTTTCTTGAAAGGGAGAGTAGGGGGCGCGGAGTTAGTCCTTCGCGAGACCGCCCGTGGAGGTTTCCTTATAGAGATTAGGAAGGTCGTGCCCGGTTTCCAACATCGTGCGCACCACCTTATCAAAGGAAATGGAGTGGCGACCATCCGAGAGCGCGGCGTACATGTTGGCATCCATGGCGCGAGCCGCCGCAAAGGCGTTGCGCTCGATGCAGGGGATCTGAACCAGCCCGCACACCGGGTCGCACGTTAGCCCGAGGTGATGCTCCAGCCCCATCTCTGCGGCGTACTCGATCTGATTGGGCGATCCGCCGAAGATCTGATTGACCGCCCCCGCCGCCATGGCGCACGCCACGCCGATCTCCCCCTGGCATCCCACTTCCGCGCCACTGATGGATGCATTCTCTTTTACGATCGCTCCAATCAGTCCAGCCGTTGCCAAAGCGCGGATGATGCGCCTTTCGGGGACGTTGTGATGACGGAAGAGATAGTAGAGCGTGGCGGGTAAAACCCCTGCACTCCCGCACGTGGGCGCGGTAACAATGGCTCCGGAGCCTGCCGCATTCTCTTCGGCAACGGCAAGCGCGTAAGCGAAGAGTAGCCCACGCCCCCGCAAACCCTCGCGCATACCTTCGGCACGCCGATAATAGGCACTCGCCTTCCGCTGAAGTCCCAGCCCTCCGGGCAGGATTCCCTCCGCCTCAATTCCGCGCTCCACCGATTCGCGCATGACGCGCCAGACTTCGCGCAGGTGATCAAAGACGGGTTGCCCCTCATATTCGAGCACGTACTCCCAGAAGATCCGCCCCGTCTTGGCATACCATTCCAGCACGCCCGCCATCGTGGTGTAGGGGTAGGGAACGCTCTCCTCTTGAAGCGCGTCCACCCCCTCGCTGAGAAAGCCCCCGCCAATGCTGTAGACTTCCCACGTCTCCATCTCCTTCCCCGCGGAGTCCAACGCCACAAAGCGCATCCCGTTGGGGTGGAAGGGGAGAAAGACGGTCGGCTCCCAGACGATCTCCGTCCGGCTCTCGCCGAGCACGTTGCAAATCGCCTTATCCGTCAGGTGCCCCTTACCCGTCGCGGCGAGGGAACCGTAGAGCGTAACGCGGAAACGGGGCGCATCGGGGTTCCGCGCCAAGAACATCTCCGCCGCCCGATGGGGCCCCATCGTGTGCGAACTGGAAGGACCGAAGCCGATTTTGAAGATGTCCTTAATGGAGTTCATGAACGCTTCCTTGCTCCGCTAGTGCCGACGCAACGCCCGCTTCCGAAAGAGCGTGCGCACGGCGTTGACATAGGGCTTGTCGGTTGAAAGGTCTAGGAGGTCAATGCCGGTACGCCGGAATATGCTCTCTTGCTCGGCACGGCGTGCCCGCGCCCGGTCGGCAAATGCTTTGCGCAGCGAGGCATCGGCAGTATCCACGAGCAAGGTTTGGTGCGTCTCGGGGTCTGCCAGCTCCACCAGCCCAACGTTTGGCAACTCCTCTTCCGCAGGGTCGGTAATCCGGCAGGCGATAAGGTCATGCCGGTGCGCAAAGACGCTCAGCTCCTTCGTATAGCTCTCGTCCTGAAAGTCCGAAATAAGGAAGACCACCGCTTTACGGTGTTGCGTGGCAGAGACAAAACGCAGGGCGGAAGCGATGTTCGTCCCGTCGCGGGTCTCCTCCGCGGCGAGGACTTCGCGCACCAGCCTCTGAACCGCCGTTCGCCCCTTGCCCGGAGGAATCGACTTGATAATGTGGTCGGAAAAGAGGACAAGCCCCACCTTGTCCTGATTGTTTAGGGCGGTCATGGCAAGGAGCGCGGTCAGCTCGGCGGCGCGGGCGGCTTTGGAGTGTCCGCCGGTGCCGAAACTCTGGCTCCCCGAAACGTCTACGAGGAAGAGCACGGTCAGCTCGCGCTCTTCGCTGAACCGCTTTACGTAGGGCTGCCCCGTGCGTGCCGTAACGTTCCAGTCGATCGCCCGGATGTCGTCGCCGGGAAGGTAGGGACGCGCCTCGTCGAACTCAATCCCTTGCCCCTTGAAGATGGAGTGGTAATCGCCACTGAGCCGCTCGTCAAGGAGACGACGCGTCAGGATGCGAATGCGCCCGACTTCTTTGGTCAGCTCGGCAATATCAATATCCATCCTAACGTCCTCGGACGCGAAACTTACGGCACGGGCACTTCGGCGAGCAGACGATCAATGACGCTGTCGGGCGTCAAGGCTTCGGCTTCTGCTTCGTAGGTGAGGAGCAGACGGTGCCGGAGGACGTCGTGCGCCACTTCCTTAACGTCTTGAGGCGTGGCGTAAGCCCGTCCGCGCAGAAGCGCATTGGCGCGGGAAGCGAGGTTGAGGCAGAGCGTGGCACGCGGAGAGGCTCCGAGCTGGATGGCGTCTTTCAACGTCGCCAAGCCTTTGACGGACGCCGGGTCGCGGGTCGCAAAGACGAGGTCGAGAATGTAGTCCGCCACCTTCGCGTCGCAGTACACCTTGTCGACGGCGGTGAGCAGTTCGCCAAGCTCCTCGGCGGAGATGCAACACTTCGGCTCCGCGGGGTGAGGCTCGGTAAAGCGCGCCATGATGCGCCGTTCGTCGTCGCGATTCGGATGGGTAACCACGCACTTGAGCATGAAGCGGTCGGTCTGCGCTTCCGGGAGCGGATAGGTGCCCTCCTGCTCGATGGGGTTTTGCGTCGCCATGACCATGAAGGGCGTGGGCAGGGGGTAGGTTTGGTCGCCCAAGGTAACCTGATGCTCCTGCATGGCTTCGAGGAGGGCGGATTGCACTTTGGCAGGAGCGCGGTTAATCTCGTCGGCAATCAGCAGGTTAGCGAAGATGGGGCCCTTGTGGGGGGTGAAGGTGCCGTCCTTCTGATTGTAGATCAAGCTTCCGATGACGTCCGCCGGGAGCAAGTCAGGTGTAAAGGAGATGCGCTTGGTTTCAAGCCCGAGGGCGGAGGCAAGCGCACGAACGGCTGTGGTCTTCGCAAGCCCCGGCACGCCCTCCAGGAGGATATGCCCGCCTTGAACGTGCTTACAAGTGAGCAGGGCAACCAGCAGACTATCCACAAGCCGTTCTTGACCCACGAGAACCTTGTTAACTTCTCCGCGGATAGTTGCAAGCGTTTGTGCACAGCGGGCAGTCAAATCTTCCGATTCGGGCATGAGAGTATCTCCTTCTTCTGTCCCGAAAATTATACTGTATTCTCATCCCTTCCGCACACCCATTTTGGGAGTATTAACCACACTGCCTCCCGAATCCTCCCCCCTCTCCCTTCCAGCCTCCCCCGCAACCGACTTCTCCTCGTCTCCGCCCCGCGTTTACCCCAATCTCGGTGCGGACACCCCCCAATCTCGGTTCGCCTACTTTCGATTTGTCAATCTTTCAAACAGGACAAGTCTGCCGGGAAATATCACGCCAAGGGCGAGAATGACTAAAAGGCGGGCGGTACCCTTACGGATACCGCCCTATAAAAGGCAAGGTGAGCTGCGCGTCATTTCTATACACGCCTTGCAACCCTACTGCCGAGAGCCTTCAAATAGTTATTCCCTCGAAGTTTCCTGCCAGTACCCTTACTATCTCACACTTCCGCCTAAAAAGCAAGCTACCCCCTAAAAAGCGGGCGCATTCATTCAAGATGCGCCCGCCTGTTTTGTCATATCTCATTCTCCTTGCGTGCTTTAGCCCACCGCTTGCGCCAGTTGGAAGCCACGCAAGCCCGGAGCCTCCGGAGCTGTTTCAGGGTGAAGGGCTTCCCCCAATCCTTCCCGGGCTTTACGGTGACGCCGATCTTCAGGTGCTTGCAACACCCCTGCAGATACCGCGCCTCAACCGTGAAGAGCCCAAAAACTCACCTGCTCGCGCTTGAGTGTGATCGTAACTGCTATGACGTTCTATCTAAAAAAGACTTGCAAAGTGGGTGCCGAGTATGCTTTACTCTTGGCGAGTGTAGCTAACTCATACACGTTCTTCCGCGGAGCTCCTGATGCGCTGATGCGGAGTTGAGCCGGAGGACATAACGAGGATAATCTTCCTCCACTTCGATCGGGGGGCGTCGCTCCCCGTGATTGGTTGCCTGACGCATTTGTATGCGGTCGACTTTCGCCTCCGGCGATCGTTGTTTACACACCAGCCACTTGACCGGGAAGTTCTTTATGGGCTTCTCGGTCATTTTTTCTCCGCCTCTTAAAGTACTTGGTGTCGATAGACCGGCGCACGTCATAGCGCGAACAAAGCGCAGGCGGTTTGGGGTCATCGCCCCGCTCCTTTGTTTTCTTACTAGACAAACAAGGAGCCTATACAAGGCTCCTACATTTTTAACAACTTATCTATTTAGGAGAATGGTGCCGGGGGAGGGACTCGAACCCTCACGCTTTAGGGGCGGCAGATTTTGAGTCTGCTGTGTCTGCCATTTCACCACCCCGGCATTCATGGAGCGGGTGAAGGGAATCGAACCCTCGTAGCCAGCTTGGAAGGCTGGAGCTCTGCCATTGAGCTACACCCGCGCACGGCACATGTCGTGCGGTATGTGGCTGTAAATGATACCACGACTGCATCCTCGAAGTCAACCACTCTTCTCGTCGCAACCGAGTTCGGGGTGTGTCCGCACCGCGTTCGGGTCAAACGCGAACCGGACTCGCCTCGATCGCGGTTCGACCACCCCCTTTTTTCCTATCTTTACCAAAAAGGTAGAGATTC
>CAVDHG010000007.1:0-18053 GCA_963608725.1 Agathobacter rectalis
TTGAACCGAGTTTGCCCGGTCTCCGCACCGAGATTGGGTCAAACGCGGTGCGGACACACCCCGAACTCGGTTGCGGGGGTGGGAGGTGGAGGTTGGGGAAAAGAAAAAGCGCGTTCCCGGGGTTGGGGGAACGCGCTTCTTTTGTAGTAGGGGTAAGGTTGTCTTACTTGCCGGCGGCGACGATGGCGGCGAAGGATTCCGCCTCCAGAGCCGCACCACCAATAAGCCCGCCATCAATATCGGGCTTCGACATCAGGTCGGCAGCGTTGGCGGGCTTCATGGAGCCACCGTACTGAATGCGCACCTTCTCGGCTTGCTCGGGGTTCATCTTCGCAAGCGTCGAGCGGATCAGGGCATGGACCTCCTGCGCCTGCGTGGAGGTCGCGGTCTTGCCGGTACCGATGGCCCAGACAGGCTCGTAAGCGATGACGATCTTATCGAAGTCTCCCTGGCACCCGGCGAGATCGGCGGAAACCTGGCGGACGATAACCTCCTGCATCTTCCCGGTCTCGCGCTCCTCAAGCGTCTCACCCACGCAAACGATCGGCGTAAGCCCAGCGACGAGGGCGGCTTTGAGCTTCAGGTTGACGGTCTCGTCCGTTTCGGCGAAGTATTGGCGGCGCTCAGAGTGCCCGAGAATGACGTACTGCACGCCGAGATCCTTGAGCATTCCGGCGGAGATCTCGCCGGTGTAGGCTCCGGATTCCTTCCAGTGCATGTTCTGTGCGCCCAAGCCGATCTTGGAGCCGGCGAGCGCGGTTACCGCCGCGGGGATATCCACGAAGGGAACGCAGACGACGACTTCGACGCCACAATCGCCATCATTCGTCGCCTTTCGGATTCCCTCAATGAGCGGCGCGACCTCCGAGGGCGTCTTATTCATCTTCCAATTGCCAGCAACAATCTTCGTGCGCATAGAATTGCGTCCTTTCTGAAAACCTAAGTCAGTTAAACAACGGGCACTTTGCCGATACACTCCTGCGGACAGCTGTCGCAATCGCCATCACAGGAGTCGTCCTCCTCGCAGGGTTGGAGATTATTAAAGCAAGTTTCGGAGATTTCCTCAACTGCGAGAGCCTGCGCGATGGAGAAATCGGAGAAGTCGGTCTCCTCCGGGAAGGTAATCATGTAATAGGCACCGTCGCGGATTTCGTCGAAAACGACCCACTCGAAGTCGCAGGAAGTATCGACGTGTGGCGTCAGGCGCAGGCGTTTATACAGCTCTTCGCCCACGGCGGTATCGCAATTGAGCATATCCTCCAAATCCATGCCGGGGCAGGCGATTTGGTGAGCGTTGACGTAGCGGAGATCGAGGAGGGTCTCCTCGTCGGACTCTTGCGGAAGGGAGGGGGTGTCAACCATGGCGTTACGGGAGGAACTGGAAGTAGACCACGCGGTCGGGCAACTCGCCATAAGCGTCCCGCCACACGAGCGCGACGGCGCGAGCAGTCGAGAGCGGTTTGTGGGAGGCGAGGGTGCGCGCAGAGTGGTAGGCGATAAAGTCGGCGCGCAGGAGGTAGAGGAAGAGCTGTTGACGGTCGCCGAAGCACTCGCGGGAGAGCGCGAGGAGGGTGGTCATGTCGTTCTGCCCGAGCTTCTGGGTGGAGGCTTGAGCGTCGTTGTACGCCTTGAGGCGATCGACGAAGGAGTCGCCATCGGTGGAGCCTTCCTGGACGATGAAGTCGAGGGTCTGGGGGCGCGAGGGCTTGCCACTCTTGCCTTTATAAAGCTCCTTCTCCTTCGACCAATCCCTGGCGTTGGCGCTTTCGCCTCCGGAGGTCTTGGGGAGCGGGAAGAGGTACTGCGTGATAAACTCGTCGTACTTCGGCTTGATCTCCGTGGGGGCGGGGAGCGTTTTTAGGGCGTCGAGGTCGGAGAGCATATCCTTGGGGACGCGAGAGACGGTTGAGGCGGCTTGCAGACGCTGGTAGGTTACGTACGCCGCTTCGCGGATGGTGGAGGGGGTGCCCAGCAAGGCGAGCTGACGGAGGCGTTGGCAGAGCAAGTAGTTGTCTTGCCCGGCGAAGACGTTGACGATGCCACGATGCTCCTCGGGGAAGTTATCGCCACCGAAGCCACTCAACATGGAGGCGAGGGGGACGAACTTGCTGTAGTTCATCGCGCCGTCTTTGAGGTCGACGACGGGGAGCGAACGGAAGAAGGACATCTTCGCGACGGAGTCGTGGTAGGTGGAGAAGGAGTACGCCAAGTAGTCGCGCTGGTATTGGTGCCAGGTGGAGGTGGCGCAGGGGACGGGGAGGAAGGCGACCTCGGCAGGCATGAAGAGCTGCCCGGCATCGTTGTAGCCGTAGCGGATGTCTTGAACTTCCAAGCCCCAGGAGAAGGGGACGATATCGCTATGCGCCTTGGCGTAGGAGGTCTGCACGTCCGAGGGGGAGGAATTGCCGGAGGTGATCTCCGCGCCGGGGATGAAGATCCAGTGCGGCGAAGAGAACTTCGGCTGGGCACCATACCCCGAAGCGAGGTAGGAGCCCTCCGGCGTCTCGTCCTTACATCCGAGCATGGGGGAGATCCAATTGTAACGCGGGTCAATGGTGAACCAGGTGCCCGACTCTTCGGACAAGGCGAGATAGGACGCATCCGTCTTTTTGCTGGCGGGCTGGAGTTTGCGATCGCTCCCGCCCTGCTTCGTGAGGAGGAACTCGGTCGTCCAATTCGACTCGGCGGAGAGCTTGGGCTTGTCGGCAAGGACAGCCTTGGCGGTGTACCGGCGTTTCCCTTCGTCGGTTTCCTTCTCCTCGACATTCCACTTCAGCGAGAAGGTGATGGAGACGGGGCGCGTGATGCGGAAGAACTGCGAATCGATCTTCCCCATGGCGGAGGCATCCACGCGACTCGTCGTGGAGGAAGGATAGTCGGCTTTCGTGCGCTTCATGCTCTGCCCGCGATCCGTCGGGCACATATCGACAACGGCTCCATCGCCCTCTACGGAAACGCGGACGAAGAAGTCCACAAGCAGATTGATGGCGATGGCTTTCGGTTCGGGCTGGGAGGACTTTTTGTCGTTGCCGACGGGGATGTCGGAGCCTTTGACTTCGAGCGTCATGGACTCGGCATTCTTGAGGGTGATGCCGGAGACGCCCTTAAAGACTTCGGCTGCCCCGCCTTCCATTTCCAAGATAGAGCCGGTGGCGTCGCGCTTGAGTTGGGAGGTCAGGGTAGACTTCTCCATCTTGACGTCGGTCGAGCCGGAGATGGTGGTTGACGCGCAGACGCCGACGAAGCCCTCCGGGATGAAGGTGTACGTTTTATCGCTCTCGGAGGCACCGGGGAAGTATCCGCGCAGGGAGATCTGCTGGGACAAATCCGGGAGCGTGAGCTTGAGCGTCTGGTCGCCCAAGGTGTCGGGGATGTCATCGACGGATTCGTAAACGGTGTCCTGCTTGCCGTCGGGGTAGATCCCTCTGTCTATGAGCTCTTGGATGATCTTCTCGAAAGGCTTGGCTTCCCAGCCGGTGGCGTTGTAGCCCAACTCGCAAAGCATGGGGACACTCTCGACCGTGGGCTGGGCGTTGTTGTACAGATCTGCCACCGCGCCGGTGTCGAAGATGTCTGGCTCGTGATTGGCGTCGATATAGTCGTGGAGCATACGCACGAAATTGAAGCCGGCGTCGCCCGATTCGCCGAGCTTCGTGTTGGCGAGCTTGGCGAGCTTGTCGCCCAGACCGGTTGCGCCCTGGCTGATGGCGGACTCGCTGACTTCGTTGCAGGAGATGACGTCTTGGGAGCTATCGGAGGCGGCGCGTGCGCCGTTCTCCTTCTTGCGATCGGCGTTGGGCCAGAAGCCGTAGACCGAGAAGGGGGAGAAGAAGACATTGTTCTTTGTGTTCGCAAGGGTGTCTTCCCAAGAGAAGGGAGCCTCGTTGCCGTTGTCGACCACGATGGAACCGCTTGCGCTGTCCTTGACGCGAGAGGCGTATTGGGCGAGATCGGCGTTCGAGCAGAAGATGGGGAGGTCTACCTTGCTACTGCTCTTTAAGGTCTTGATGTCCTTGGCGGTATTGAAGAGGTCGTAATAATCGTCTGTCGTGCTCGACAAGGGTTGCCCGAATGCCAGCTCGCTCCCCGTCAGCCCGATGCCGCGGTAGGGGGAGACGGAGCCGATGGCGTTAATGTCGAGCGAGTCGGAGAGGTTGACGACTGCCCACGCCATGCGCCCGATAACGGCAGTCCCGCCATCGACGCCGGAGACGCGTTTGCCGTTCACCTCGATGTCGCGCTCGGGGATTTCGGCGATGATCGGCTTCCAGCCCGCCGTCCAGTCGATATAGTAGTTGCCGTATCCCAGCTCGGAGGAGGCGGTGGAAGGGCGGGTGGGCTTCTGGCGCTCGAGGGTGTTGTAGACGGTGTCGGCGACGTAGGGCGGGACGTGGCGCATCATCGCGTCGTCGAGGATGTAGGCGATAGGCTCCTCGTCGGCGGAGCTGGCGTCTGTGGCGTCAAGGCTGTCGCCATAACGGGAGGTAATGATTCGACCATAGGCGTCGGCATTGGGGTACTTGAAAGGGGCGAGCTTCTCGACCGTCCGCGTTGAGGCAACGTTCCGATCGAAGCTGGTTCCGCCTTCGTTGCGCTGGCTGTTCAGGGCGAGCTCAACGTTTGCGCGGGCATCGGCAAAGGCGGTTGTCAGGAGTTCTCGCGCTTGGACGTTGCGCCGGTAGGCAGCTGCGGCGGAGCGCTCTGTGCGCATGGAAATGGAGAACGCCACCGCGCTAATCATAAGGAAGCTTAGCAGACCCAGGACGATCAGGAGCGCAGAGCCGCGGTTCGGGGACGTGTTAGAAAGGGTGTTCATTGTCTCTCGTCTCTCCAGCAAGGCTCACTTGAGCGGTTCGAGGGCGCGATGACGCCCCACCACGGGCACGAGGATCGTGTAGCTTTCCTCATCCTTGACGTTGGGCGAGACCTTCTTTACGCGAATGTAGTATGGGTTCCCCCACGGGTCGCACAGGACGTTCCGCCGGATGGAACGCTCGTTGGCGTTGAAGTAGACCGTGTTGCCGTTCTTTTCGCCGGGCTGAGTGAGGATGCGCGTGAGCTGATCGGTCGCGGGCTTCGTCCCTTCGTTCAAGCCAAGGTCGCTTAAGGGGTCGCCACCATCGTCGGATTCGGCAGTGTCGAGCATCGTCAGGCAGAAGAGGCGGATAGCGTTTCCAAGCTCGCGACTCTCGGCGGTGGCTTTGGTGATACGTGCGTTCTGACGCGCCGAGGCTGTCGAGACAGCGAAGGTCGCCACCAAGATGCCCAGAATCGCAATCACCACCAGAAGCTCAATAAGCGTGAAGCCACCCTTTCCACCTGCTCGCCGAGAAGTGCGCACGCTCCCCCTCCGCTTATTCGCGAACGAAAGGCGGGAACCGAGCGAATGCCAAAAGTTATTCATTGTCTTCGCCCTCCACCCAAGGACGGATGTCATCCTCCGTGCCCCACTTCCCGTCAGGACCGCAGGAGCCGGCGACAATCTCGTAGTCGTTAACGGAGACCGGCGTGTGGGGCTTTACTTTAATCTCAATGCCGGGCACGTCGTAGAAGGAAGTGTACGTCGAGCCGGAGGAGAAGATGGACGCATCCGAGAAGGAGATGCTCCCATTCCCGAGGTCATACGTGGTGCTGGAGGTGCTCGATGGCGTGCTACTCCCTGCGCGGAACTGTTCCTCCTTGCGCGAGATCGAGGAGCCTCCGCTGTACGTTACGTGTACCAATTCGCGGGAGGCGACATTGGCGTCGGTGAGTTTAACGGTCGAGAGGTCGGCGGGCTTGAGAATCCAGAAGTCGAGGCTCCCGGTGAGTTTTCCGCTCGAAGCGTCCAGCCCTCCCTCCTGATAGGCACTCTCGCGGGAACTATCATCCGCCTTCGCGGGGTAAACGACGAAGTTCGCCGGGTCCACCATCATTGCCAAGTCGCGGTTGATGGCACCAATCACCGCTCGGGTAACCGACTGCGCATCGGCTCGGCGCAACCCGAGCGACCACGCTAAGCTCGTCTGCTGGAAGATCCCCGCCACGAGCAGGACGATGATCATAAGGATCGTCATCGCCACGAGGATTTCGATCAAGGTGAAGCCACGCACGCGGGAGTGAGCCTGCACGCGCTTAGGGCAAAGGCGAAAGAGTGCGAGAAGGGTGCGCATCAGTTCCCTCCATTCTTGGCGTCGAGGAGGACCCATGCCGTGTAAGTAGGGGCGGAGCGCAACGCATAGGTGTTCTGGGTGGCATCCTCTGCCGTTACCTGGATCCCGATCTGCGCCATTTCCTTCTTCCCGAGACTGCCCGAGGTGTACGTCTCGTCCTTCTCAATCCAAGCGTAGTAGTAAACGCCCGACTCGCTGTCCTTCGTTGCCTTGTTGGTATCAGCCTTGCCGGGGGAAGCATTGATAGTGAAGTCGCTCCGCAACGCACTGGCAAGTTCGGAAACGCTCGTCACTTCCGGATCTTCCGCGGCGATTCGCGCAGCTCCAAGAAGCCGTTCGGCAAAGGCTGCCAAGCGCATCTCGTTCCGCGAGGCGAGGCTTTCGCGCAACCCGAGCGGGAAGAGCCCCAGCAACGCAAGCAAGCCACCTGCCAGAAGCAGGATTGCCATGTTCACTTCAATGAGTGAGAAGCCACGGCGTTTCGGGGAGGGAACAGAAAGATTCATCGGCGCACCTCCTACTGTGAAAGCTTGACCACACCATCGGAGCTGACGCTGATGGAGAACTTCGCGTCCTTGGTGTTTTGGGAAACGGAGTGCTTGGCGGAAATCGACGAGCCTGAACCCGAGGACAAGCATCCATCCGGCTCAAAGACGAAGACCACGCGATCCTTGTCAAAGGCGTAGTACTGCGGGAGCGAAAACGCCGTCGACACGCGAATCGCCAGCGGCACGCGGCTTCCATCCGCAGCTTGAAGACTCCCGGAGAAGGAGCCGACCTTGTACATCGGCGCCTTCCACTTCGTGCTCGCCTGCTCGCCACCAACGGTGTAATCGTAGGCAATCGACGTCGTCTCTTGCCGTTTACTTTCGATCTCCTCTTCCGTCTTGGTCGCGTCTTGCGTTACTTCCGTGATGCGTGCGAAGGAGGAGGCGTCCGGCGCGTTGAGGCTGATAGCGCGTGCGCCACGCTGAAGGAGCGAGAAGCGGTCAGCCTGCACCCCGAAGGGCACGTATAGCCCGGAGCCGGATTTCCACACGTCCCCGGCATACTGGAAGAGCGCGTACCGCCCCTGCTTGAGCCCGCTCAACTTCTTATCGCCCACCGTCGCCGAGGAGTCAACATTCCAGCAAACGACCACGTGCGTCTTCCCCAGAATGCACGCCTGCTGTCTCGCCAGCAGAATCAAATCGCGCAGTTGGTTGCGACTCTTCGTGACGCCCTCTCGGCGCGTAGCTCCAAAGAAGGACGTCGTTGCCAGCGTCAGCAACAGCGCAGCGATGCCGATCACCACGAGCAGTTCAATCAACGTGAAAGCGCGTGGCGACCGCCACCCTTTCGCAACCTTCCTGAAAGTTAATCCGCTCATGCCTCTACCGTTCCTCGCCACCTTGCCACCGTTTCCACGCCTCAGTTCAGCTTCACAACGTTCCCGAAGCCATCGTAAGAGGGAACCTCAACGGTGCAGTAATCCAATTCGAAGTCGAACGAAATGCGCACAGGCGCAAACGCCTTCGCCGCACTCAACGCCTTATTCTTGCTCCCCTTGGCTTTGTTCATGGTAATGGGAAAGCCGATCATGTCCCCCGAGGAGACCGACCCCTTGGCGAGGGCGTCGTCCAGTTTGCTCACATGCTTCCCGCCTTTGCAAACGTAGAGCATGGAGGAATCGGTGATGTACGCCCGCTTGGTGGAATCGCGCTTCCCGCTCGACGTCCGCCCATAGAGCATGAGGATGACTTCCGCGTTGCCCCTCTGCGGGGAGTTGCTATCGGTAACTGTGCCGTAGGTGATGCTCGACCCGCTCCCCGAGGAGGAGGGAATGGGGTAGCCCCCATTCTCATTCTTATACGCCACAATCGCGCTCTTGAGCGTGGCGGCATAGGTGTCGCGCTTCGTCTTCTCGGCTCCGCGAAGCGTCCGCGACACGGCGAAGATGCCCAGCCCCACCAGCGTCGCCAAGATCGCGATCACCACCAGAAGCTCGATCAACGTGAACCCGCCTCGACGCGCCCGGCTTCTTGCCCCGGAAAGAATCGTTCCCATACGCTTTTCGCTCCTCATCAATCGACTGCGTTACCAACTTTGCGCGTAGGTTTCGCCCTCTTTGCGCAAGCTCTTATCCTCTGCCCAGCACCACACTGCTGCGTCTCCACGAATCTTCTTGCCCTGAAGAAGCTCCGAGGGCATACCGTCCGAGGAATCGATGATGCCGTCCTCATTAACGTCCAAGACGAACTGGTAGCGGTAGTCCGTAACGTCGCTCCCGCTTTTCCCGTTCTTAAACGCCTTCTGCCCGAGCGGACTGAGGAGTCCATACTTCAACTCGGCGGAGTTCGACTTGTTGCGCTTCAGCCCCGTGGCGGAATCGTCGTCGATATAGAGCACATCCAGGAGCCCCGCTTTGCCCAAGACGCGGCACATATCCGTATCCATCGATTTAACGCCACTTTGCGCGATGCGGTACTCGCTGGGCCAGAAGCCGATGTCCCGGTGATAGTTCGTCCACGCCACCTTGATTTGATCGCAGATGTCGGCGGCGTTCTTCTTGCGCGCCTGCTCAATGAAGTGCGCGTATCCCCCCATGCCTGCCGCGCCGAGGATGCCAATGATGACAATCACCACGAGCAGTTCAATCAAGGTGAAGCCACTGTGCTTGCGTGTACCCTGCGCCATGGTTAGTCCTCTTCTCCTTCGTCGATTCCTGCGCCACCGCTCGTGATGTCATCGGCGGTGCCAAAGATGCCGTCGGGTCCGGCGGAGACAATTTCGCCCGAGCCACCCTCATTCTTATACACCAGCGCGTGCCCCCACGCATCCTGCTCCGCGCCACCGGTGAACCACATCGTCTCGGAATTGACGTCAACGAACACCGTCGCGTAGACGAATCCATCCTTAACCAGGCGTCTCCACGAGCGGTAAATCTGCTGGAGATGCGGGTCAGCTTCCTCCTTCGCCGCGGTCAACTCCAGCGCATTGCTCGCGCCTGTCCCCAGCCCGCGCATTTCCAGCTCGTAGGGCGAACCCGACTTCGGCTCTTGAAACTGGCGGTTATAGTAGGGCTTGAGGTCGTTACCTGCCTTGCTCAAGATGGTTCCAGCCCGTGGCATAAAGTGCGAGCAAAGCCCGAAGGTCATCTCGTCGCCCACGCCTCGCGTATACTTCGGCGTTACGGTGCGCGTGGAGGTGCCGTCCTTAATCTTAAAGGTCATCCCCGAGGAGAGGGGTGCGCTCCCGCTTGCGGTGTAGCTCACGTGGACGCCTTTGCCTTCGCGGACGATGAAGTGGTAATCCAGCGCCGCGTAGCCAATGGACTTGTCGTTGTAAGTATACTGCGTCGTAACCACGGGGTACTCGCCGTAGATGGCTTTGTACTCCTCCAAGAGGGCGGCGATGGCGTGCACCTGCGCCGTGGTTTTCGCGATGTTCGCCTTCGTGTTGGAGGTGCGCATTAAGAGGAAGACGCCTCCAGAGAGGATCCCGATAATGACCACCACCGCGAGCAACTCAATGAGCGTAAACCCGCCCCGCTTGGTGCTCCTAACCTTGTGCGCTTTCATAATCCGCACTTTCCTTTTCTTAAGGCAGAGCCTCTGCGCTTAGGCACCCGTCTGCTGACCGATCGAGCCGATGATCGAAATGAGGGGCATGAACATCGCAATCACGATGCCGCCCACCACCACTGCCAGGAAGATAATCATCACCGGCTCAATGATGGAGGTCATCGCCGCCACGGCGTTATCCACTTCGTCATCGTAAGTATTCGCCACGCGGATCAACATCTCGGGCAGGGCACCGGTCTCTTCGCCCACTTCCACCATCGAAACCACCATCGGGGGAAAGACGCCACTTGCTCCCAGGGGAGCCGTCATGCCCTCGCCCTCCTTCACGCTGTCATGGACCGTTTGCAGCGCGTGCGCCACCACGAGGTTGCCCGTCGTCTCCTTCACAATGGAGAGAGCCTGCAACACCGGCACGCCCGAGCTGAGGAGCGTCCCGAGGGTGCGCGTCAAGCGGGCGACAATGGTTTTCTGCGTGAGCTGACCAAAGACGGGTGCCCGGAGGGCTATGCGGTCGTGGACGAGTGCGCCGTAGGGCGTCTTAAAGAAGATCTTGAGGAGCACCACCGCGCCCACAACGCCGGCGATGGCAAAGAGCCAGTACTCCTGCACCCAGGTCGAGAGGTTGATCACGAACTGCGTAAGCGCGGGCATCCCTTCGCCACCCATCAGGTCATTGAAGATTTGCTGGAACTTCGGAATCACCGCGAGCATCAGGAAGACCACAATGCCCAACGCCGCGCAGAGTACCACAATTGGGTACGTCATCGCGCCCTTGACTTTGTTCTTAATCTTCTCCGCCTTCTCCATGAACTCCGCCAAGCGGTTTAAGACGGTTTCAAGCACGCCCCCCGCTTCACCTGCCTTGACCATGTTCACGTAGAGGTGGTTGAAGATCTTCGGGTAGTTCGCCAGCGATTCGGAGAAGGTGTTACCGGTCTCGACCGTTTCGAGCATCCCGGCGAGAGCCTCCTTCAACGTGTCATTCGTGGTCTGACGGTGCAGCACGCGCAAGCCCCGCGTGAGCGGAAGCCCGGCATCGACCAACGTCGCCAGCTGGCGGGTAAGCACCATGAGGTCCTTCGTCTTGACCTTCCCGCGCAAGAACTTGGGCATCTTGAGCGAGATGTTCCCGCTCCGCTTCGGCTTGCCGGTGGGGATCACAGGCTCTGCCGGAGCATCCTCGCGAATCTGACCGATCGCCTTGGGCGTAAGGCGCATCCCGCGAATCTTCTCAATGGCTGCCCCTTGGGAATCCGCCTCAACCGTGCTGAGAACCTCTTTGCCCTCTGCGTCAATCGCCTTGAATCTGAACTTCGCCATGCTTCGCGTGTCCTTAAGTTCTGAGGAGCACCTCTTACCGCGCCCCTGATCTCACGTTACTCATCTATTATACAAGGGCTTCCGCGCCACCGCAACCGGAAAACACAATAAAGCAGACGCTTCGAGCGAGGCGTCTGCTTTTGTGGAGCCTTGCGCGATAAGGCGTTATTCCCAATGTCCGGGCACCCAAACGCGGGAAGTTTCCTGTCCATCCGGAGCGCGGGTGATGCGCCAATAACCCTCCACCCACGTTTTCGGCGTGCTCACGGTGGTGGTGCTGTACGCCGGGAGAATCCCCGGAGAAGTGGCTTGCACCTGCACCGGCGTGGGCTGGACTTCCACCTTGACGGGCTGCTGCACCACAACGGGCTGTTGCACCACGACCGGCTGGGGCACCACGACTGTCCGCGTCTCGTAAACCTTCGGCGGGGGCGGCGGCGGAGTGAGCGGCAGAGAGAAACCGATCACGCCATGACGCCCCACCCGAGTCCCGAACCCGATGGAGCTGCCCCACGGGGTGATGCCTACTCCCCAACCCCAACGCGGAGCGCGGGGCGCATCATAACGGAAACTCGGCGCGGGCGGTGGTGGATTCCACCCGCCTCCATGTGGCGGACGCGCCTGAACACACGTCGCAACACCTGCCACGACGAAAAGACCCAGAATGCTCTTTTTCATGCCAACTCCTTTCTGTTTACCCTACCCCAAGGATACCAAACTCGCCCCCTTCCATTCAATTCTATAAAGGGCAAAAAATGCCAAACTCGCCCTTCCCCCTCCCCTTTCGCGATAACCCCTTATCCTTTCAACCACTCCGCCCATTTCTTCCCTAAATCCCCCCTCCCCACCCCCCGCAACCGCGTTTGGGGTGTCTCCGCACCGCGATCGGGTCAATCTCGGTGCGGACACCGGGCAAACTCGGTTGCGGGAGGGGGAGGGGTTGGGGGTAAAAAGGGTAGCGGGGGGATGAATGCGTTTGGCGGGAGGAAAAGTTTATGGTAGAATGCTTTCTCGGTTTGAATGCCTATTTGGTGGCACCCAGCGGGGAGCCGGATACGAGGAAAGGTTAAGGCGTTATGCAGCGTTCGGATATCAAGAAAGTTCTGATTATCGGCTCGGGTCCTATTGTGATTGGTCAGGCGTGCGAGTTTGACTATTCCGGGACGCAGGCGTGTAAGGCGTTGCGGGCGTTGGGGTACAAGATCGTCCTCGTCAACTCCAACCCGGCGACGATTATGACCGACCCGGCGATGGCAGACGCCACCTACATTGAGCCGTTGAATCTGGAGCGTCTGGAGCAGATTATCGCGAAGGAGCGTCCGGATGCCATTCTGCCGAACCTGGGCGGGCAGACGGGGCTGAATATGTCCTCCGCGCTCGCGAAGGCGGGAATCCTAGATAAGTATGGCGTGATGGTGATCGGGGTCAATCTCGATGCCATTGAGCGGGGCGAGGATCGCGACGTCTTCAAGCACACCATGCAGCAGCTGGGCATTGAGACGCCCCGTTCGGGAATTGCCAACAGCATTGAGGAAGCCGAGAAGATCGCCGAAGAGATCGGCTTCCCCATGGTGATTCGCCCGGCGTACACGATGGGCGGGGCAGGTGGCGGGTTCGTGTATAACATCGAGGAGCTGCGCGCCATTGCCCGGAAGGGGTTGGATCTGTCTATGACGCACCAGATTCTGGTGGAGGAATCCATCAAGGGCTGGGAAGAGCTTGAGATCGAAGTGGTTCGCGATGCGAAGAATCAGATGGTGTGCGTCTGCACCATTGAGAACATCGACCCGGTGGGCGTGCACACGGGCGACTCCTTCTGCGCTGCGCCTATGCTCACCATTGAGCAGCCGCTCATCGACCGCCTCACCCAGATGGCGTTTAAGATCGTCGAGGCGATCGGCGTCATCGGCGGGACGAATGTGCAGTTCGCGCACGACCCGAAGAGCGGGCGCGTGGTCATTATCGAAATCAACCCGCGCACGTCGCGCTCCTCGGCTTTGGCGTCGAAGGCAACGGGCTTCCCGATCGCGTTGGTCTCCGCTAAGCTGGCGGCGGGCATGACGTTGGACGAGCTCCCCTATTGGCGCGACGGCTCGCTGGAGAAGTACACGCCCTCGGGTGACTACGTGGTGCTCAAGTTTGCGCGCTGGGCGTTCGAGAAGTTCCGCGCCGTTGAGGACAAGCTCGGGACGCAGATGAAAGCCGTCGGCGAAGTGATGAGCATTGGCAAGACGTACAAGGAAGCTCTCCAGAAGGCGATTCGCGGGTTGGAGAAGGGGCGGTACGGGCTCGGCTGGGTGGGCTTTGAGAAGTTCCCGCTCAAGGTGCTCCTCGACAAACTCCGCACGCCGAGTAGCGAGACGCACTTTATCATGTATGAAGCGCTCCGGCAGGGCGCGACCGACGAGCAGATCTTCGAGGCGTGCGCGGTGAAGGCGTACTTCGTCCAGCAGATGCGCGAGCTGGTGCAGTTGGAGGAGAAGATTCTGGCGCACAAGGGTGCGTTGCCCCCGGATGACCTCCTCTTGCAAGCGAAGCACGACGGCTTTGCCGATCGTTACCTCGCCAAGCTTTTGGGGATCCGCGAGAAGAGCATCCGCGAACGTCGCGAGGCGTTGGGGTGCGTGGAGGGCTGGCACGCGGTGCCGGTCAGTGGCGTTGAGAATAAAGAGTATTACTACTCCACCTACCGCGAGCCTGACCAGCTCTCCTTCGACGCCAACCCCAAGAAGGTCATGATCCTCGGAGGCGGCCCCAACCGCATTGGGCAAGGGATTGAGTTCGACTACTGTTGCTGCCATGCGGCGTTCACGCTCCGCGAGATGGGGTACGAAACAGTGATGGTGAACTGCAACCCCGAGACCGTCTCGACGGACTACGACACCTCCGACCGCCTCTACTTCGAGCCGGTTACGGTTGAGGACGTCCTGCAAATCTACCGGAAGGAGAAGCCCCTCGGCATCATCGTGCAGTTCGGCGGGCAGACGCCGCTCAACATCGCCCGCGAGCTTTCCGACGCCGGTTGTCGCATCCTCGGCACGTCGATCGACTCGATTGACGTGGCTGAAGACCGCGATCTCTTCCGTCACATGATGGAGAAGCTCGAGATCCCCATGCCCGAAAGCGGAATGGCGATTAACATCGACGAAGCCATCGGCGTGGCAAACCGCATCGGATACCCCTTGATGATCCGCCCCTCGTTCGTCTTGGGCGGACGCGGGATGGAAGTGATCTACGACGAGCCTATGCTCCGGGAGTACGTGGCGAAGGCTGTCGGCGTAACCGAAGACCGCCCCTTGCTCTTGGACCGTTTCCTGCAACACGCGCTTGAATGCGAGGCGGACGCCGTCAGCAACGGCGAGGAGGTCTTCATCCCCGCCGTGATGGAGCACGTCGAGCTCGCCGGCGTCCACTCGGGCGACTCGGCTTGCATCATCCCCTCCGCGAATATCCCCGAAGCGTGCCTGGACACCATCCGCGACTACACCCAGAAGATCGCCAAGGCTCTCAAGGTCTGCGGGCTGATGAATATGCAGTACGCCATTGAGAAGGGCAAGGTCTACGTGCTTGAGGCGAACCCCCGCGCTTCGCGGACGGTCCCCCTGGTCTCGAAGGTCTGCGCCATTCAGATGGCGTCGGCTGCCACGCGCCTGATGCTGGGCGAATCGATGAAGGACATCGGCTTGCGCCACGGCGAAATCCCCTACTACGGCGCGAAGGAAGCCGTCTGCCCCTTCGACAAGTTCCCGGAGGTCGACCCCGTGCTCGGCCCCGAGATGCGCTCGACGGGCGAAGTGCTTGGGCTGGCGCGCAATCCGGCGATCGCCTTCTGCAAGAGCCAGGAAGCTGCCGGTGCGCCCCTGCCGAAGGAAGGCTCCGTGCTCGCTTCGCTCTCCGTGAAGAACGACGAAGCAGCTCAAGCCCTCAAGGCGTTTGTCGACCTGGGCTTCAAACTCTACGCCACGCCCGGCACGAAGCGGTTCCTCGACGCGCACGGCGTGGAGAGCGAGTCCGTCGCGAAGATCGGCAAGGGGCGCCCGAACGTCCTCGACCTCATTGTGAACAAGCAGGTCAGCCTCGTGCTCAACACGCCTAGCCCGCGGCGCGACGCATTGGCGGACGGCTCCTCCATCCGCAAGGCAGCCCTCAAATACCGCGTGCCCTACATGACCACGCTCGCCGCAGCCGAGATGGCAGTTAAAGGCATTGAGGCAACGCGCAAGGAAGGCTCCGGCGCGGTGGAATCCATACAGGAATACCACGCCTCCATCCGCTACGCGTAACGCCCTGCGCATTGCGCCTGCGCAACAACTCGAAGCCCCCGCACGGCAACCGTGGCGGGGGCTTCGCTTTCTCGGGAATGCGCCGAGTGTGCCTTACGCCTTCTTAAAGGAATCCTTCAGCGAGACCGTCCGGTTGAAGACGGGCGCACCGGGCTTGGAGGCGTAGACGTCCGGCGTGAAGTAGCCCACGCGCTCGAACTGGTAGTGCTCGCCGGGAACCGCGTCCGACAACATCGGCTCGCCGTAAGCCGTCACGACCTTCATGCTCTCGGGGTTGAGCGCGTCCAGGAAGTTCCCGCTCGGACAGCTCATGGGGTCTTCCTGCACGAAGAGCCTGTCATAGAGGCGCACCTCGAAGGGCTTTGCGTATTTCGCGCTGACCCAGTGAATCGTTCCCTTGACCTTGCGCCCGTCCGCCGGGTTTCCGCCCTTCGCATTCGGGTCGTAGGTGCCGTGGATTTCGACCACTTCGCCCGCGCTGTCCTTCACGATGTGCGTGCACGTAAAGAGGCAAGCCCCGCGCAACCGCACCTCGTTGCCCACCGTAACGCGGAAGAACTTCTTAACGGGCACTTCCATGAAGTCATCGCGGTCGATCCACAGCTCCCGCGTGCAATGCACCAGACGCTTCCCCGCCGTTTCGTCCTCCGGATTGTTGGGGACTTCTGCCGGCAGTTCGACGTCTTCAGGGAGGTTGTCGATGATCACCTTGACGGGGTTCAGCACCGCCATCCGGCGCGTGGCAATGCGGTTGAGGTCGTCGCGCACGCACCATTCAAGCAGGGCGAAGTCGGTCAGCGATTTATACTTCGAGATGCCCGTGCGCTCGCAGAGGTCGCGAATGGCAGCGGCGGTATACCCCCTGCGGCGCATTCCGGCAACCGTCGGCATCCGCGGGTCATCCCAGCCGTCCACGCGCCCCTCTTCAACGAGCTGACGCAGCAGCCGCTTACTCATCACCGTATACGTCAGGTTCAGGCGGGCGAACTCGCGTTGTTGCGGGCGGATCGTCTTTCCTGCGCGGGTAACGAGTCGCCCCTGCTCTGCCAGGCGGTCAATCACCCAATCGTAGAGCGGACGGTGTACCTCGAATTCCAACGTGCACATGGAGTGCGTAACCCCTTCGAGCGCGTCCTCGATGGGGTGCGCGAAGTCGTACATCGGGTAACAGTGCCACGTCGAGCCGGTGCGGTAGTGGGGCAAGTCGACGATGCGGTAGAGCACGGGGTCGCGGAAGTGAATGTTGGGCGAGGACATATCAATCTTCGCCCGGAGGCAATGCGAACCCTCCGCGAACTCGCCCTTGCGCATCCGCCGGAAGAGGTCGAGATTCTCTTCAACCGAGCGGTCGCGGTAAGGCGAGAAACGCCCCGGCTCGGTGGGGATGCCGCGGTAGCTCTTCCACTCCTCTTGCGAGAGGTCGCAGATGTACGCCTGACCCTTGCGGATGAGCGTCTCGGCAATCTCCCACATGTCTTCAAAGCGGTCGCAGGCGTAGTAGAAGGCGTCCCACGAATAGCCCAACCACGAGATGTCGCGCTTGAGTTGCTCAACGAAATCCTCGGACTCCTTCGAGGGGTTCGTGTCGTCCATGCGCAAGTGGCACCGCCCCTTGAAGAGTTGCGCCATCCCGAAGTCCACCCAGATGGCTTTCGCGTGCCCGATGTGGATCCAGCCGTTCGGCTCGGGCGGGAAACGCGTAACCACCGTGCCGTCGTTCTTGCCCTGCGCCAGGTCTTCCTCAATCCATTGACGCAAAAAATGGCGCGACGTATCCGATTCCGTGGAGGGTGTGCTATCCGTGTTTTCCATGTGCAAGAATCCTTAAAACGCCTAAGATAGTACCAAAAGCGACGCAACCAAACTCCCATCCCCAACCCGGCAATAAAGAAAGACGATATTTTTAACTTGAAATGACGCTCCCCGATCTGATATAATGCAACCCGTTTTCGACGCTTCATTCGGCGAGGTAGCTCAGTTGGTAGAGCAGCGGACTGAAAATTCGCGTGTCGTCGGTTCGATCCCGACCCTTGCCACCATCCTTTAAGTCAAACTCGGAGTTCTCCGAGTTTTATTTTTTATGCGTAGGCGCAGGTGCCCCAATGTTGACGGGGATGCACGAGGTCGGGCGACCGCTGTTACGTCTCCTCAGAGGTGCGTGTAGAGGTGGTTTTTGGGGGGCTTCAGACCTCAAGACCGCGCTGCTTCGTGTGACTACCATCGCACGGACGAATTCTCGTTTTCCCTTTGAATTACATGGTTTTCGCGGTAAAATCGCCGCATATGCTTTTCTCCTCTTCTGCCCCGTCGTGAACGCATCTTTACCCCGAAAGAGTCGTTTCACGCCCTCCCAATCCGCCCATGTACTTTTTGCATGCCTTCCCTCTGCCTGGCATTTAAAGTAGACGAATCGACCTCTTCTCTTCTATTTTAGCCTTGTTTGAGGAGAAAAAGGGAAGGTGTTCATGTCTTCCATTGATAGCGAAATAATTGAGAACAAAATAAATGGAATAACAGTTATATGGTAATATATATGCCCTGAGGCGTTTCAGAATCGTAGAATCAACAAGTGAAAATAGTTGATAAAGACAAAAACTCAACGTGTGCGCATGATTCGTACGTGGTTCGATGGGCATCTACCAACAAGCGGGACAAGAGTTCCGTCTTGGAACGATCCGCCGCCGAAGCCTTGTCCGTAAATGGCGACTTCTTCTTTGTAAGAGATCGAATTGATC